>NZ_JAHBCX010000065.1:0-12737 GCF_019955895.1 Pseudomonas sp. GL-B-12 | reverse complement strand
GCGGTTTCGCTCCACGCTTCCTCCCCACACTCGGTCGCCCTCATGCAGTTGCGCTTCGCTTCGTTCGCTGTGGTCAGCTTACGGCGGGACTTTCACCCACAAGATTGCGCCCATGCTGGGCGCACCACAAAAAAAACGCCCCGAACCAGTCGGGGCGTTTTCAGAGGGTGCGGCCTCTACTCAGTTCACCTTAGCGAACACCATCCTGACGCAAGGCGGCCGGGGTGAAGTCGCTGGTGGTGGCAGTGAAGCCGAAGTCATAGGCTGACTTCTCTTCGTTCTTCATGCCCAGCGCCAGGTAACGACCCGATTGCAGGTCATACAGGGCTTCGAGGGCATACCACGGCACTTGCTTGTCGTAGTAGTTCTCGGCATGGGCCTCGGCGACGCGCCACAGTTGGCCGCGACCGTCGTAGTGATCGATCACCGCTGCTTGCCAGGTGTCTTCGTCAATGTAGAAGTCACGCTTGGCGTAGATGTGACGCTGACCTTCCTTCAGGGTTGCAACCACATGCCACACACGACGCAACTCGTAACGAGCCAGGTCCTGGTTGATGTGACCGGCCTTGATGATGTCGGCGTACTTGAGCTTCGGATCGTCGAGCTTGTAGGCATCGGAGCCGATGTACATCTCTTTCTTGCCTTCGAGCTTCCAGTCGTAACGATCCGGTGCACCGTTGAACATGTCCAGGTTGTCGGAAGTACGCAGGCCGTCGGCTGCAGTACCCGGGCCGTCATAGGACACTTGCGGTGCACGGCGCACACGACGCTGGCCGGCGTTGTAGACCCACGCCGAACGCGGCTCCTTGACCTGATCGAGGGTTTCGTGAACCAGCAGCACACCACCGGCCAGACGAGCCGGCGCGGTCACTTTCTGCTTGAAGTAGAACAGGATGTTGCCCGGGTTTTTCGGGTCGTAATCCTTCATCTTGTCGCGGAACACGAACTGGTCCTCGAAGTACACCAGGCTGAACGAACCGTTCGGTTGTGGTGTGGCCTGGGTCACCAGACGGGTCACGCTGCCCCCGCGATAGCGGGTGATGTGGTTCCAGATAACTTCCACGCCGCTTTTCGGAATCGGGAACGGCACTGCCGTTTCGAAGTTCTCCAGACCGTTACCGCCGGACACCAGGTTGGTGTTGGTGGCGTTGCGCTTGATGGCGGCGAACACGTCATCCGGCACGGTAGCACCGCGATGGGACGGATAGACCGGCATCTTGAAGGTTTCCGGGTAGCGCTTGAACATCGCGTACTGGCCCGGTGCGAGCTTTTCCTTGTACTGGTCGACGTTCTGCGCCGTGATGGTGAACAGCGGTTTTTCGCTGGCGAACGGATTGGACAGGAAACCTTTGCTGTCGACCGTACCGGCGTTCTTCGCCATGGGTTTCCAGGCCGGGATCGAACCGTCGGCATTACCTGCCATTTCGGCGCCCATCGGGGTCAGGCTCTTGCCCAGCTTGTCGGCCTCAGCCTGGGGAACCGCTGCGATGACGCTGGTCGCCAGCAGCGAAAGGCCCAGAACACCGGCGTGGAACAGACTCTTTGTTATTTTCATATGTGCGCTCGTCCAGAAAATACAGTGCTTAGAAGTTCACGCCGACGCTGAGCGCAACAAAGTCACGGTCATCCACGGTGGTGTACTTGCCGTCGAAGAAGTTGGTGTAAGCCAGGCTCGCGGTGTAGGTGTTCTGGTACTCGGCGTCGACACCCAGGCTCACCGCTTTGCGGCCTTCCTCGAAGTTGCCGCCAGGGCCAGGGGAGTAACCGCTCACGTCATGGGACCAGGCAACGTTCGGCTTGAGGTTCACACCGGCAAACACGTCGTTGTATTCCCAGATGGCACGACCGCGGTAGCCCCACGAAGTCGGGGTGGTGAAGCCTTCGTCGGTGCAGTTGCGGCTGCGGTTGTTGGTCGGTGTACCCGGGCCGGCACCGTTGATGGTGCTGGTATTGAGCGTCACGCAGGTATCGAGCGCGCCAGAGGCTGGCAACTCACCCGGGCCGTAGACCGGATCGCGGCCATAACGAACGTCGGACGTGCTTTCCAGGCCGCCAACGTGGGTCACGCCCACTTCGCCCACCAGGGTCAGACGGCTGGCGCCCATGACCTGGTCGAAGAAGTGCGTCAGGGTGGTCTGGAACTGGGTGATTTCCTTGCGACGATACCCGTGCAGGTCTTGACCCGGCACGCCGGTAAGCAGCGATGCATTGGTCAACGGATTGTTCGGGTTGTTATTGCCCAAAGGACGTATACCGGAGAACAGGATGTCGGTGGAGTTGAGCTGCACCGGAGCGTTCGGACGGTAGCTGATCTCACCGCTCCACGCCGTACCGGTAGGCAGGGTGGTGGAGAAGCTCAAGCCATACAGGCGAATGTCCTCGGGGTATTCGATGAAGTATTGCGAATTACCTGCCACCAGCAGTGGCCCGAGTGCCGCGAACGGGCCAGGCAGCGCTTTTGCCGTGTTGTAGACCGACTGCGGCGCACCGGTGGCGCTGAAGATCGGCGCACGGCTGTGGTAATTCATGAAGTAGGCGCCGAACTCGGTGTCCAGCGGATCGAACATGTACTTGAAGGACGCCCCCCACTGACCGCTGTCGCGGGCATCACGATCGGGGCCACGACGCACCAGAACACCCTCTTCGTTGACGTCGACGCCGTTGGCGGCCAAAGGCCCCAGGGCAATGGCCGGAATTTGCGAGCGCTTGTTCAGCACGCGCAAGTTGTTGTCGCAGCCGTCGGCAACGATGTCCGGCTGGGAGAAGAACGTGCCGCAGTTGTCGACGACGGTCTGATCCCATTCAATTTGATAGAACGCTTCGGCCGAGAGGTTTTCGGTCAGGCTCTGGGACACATAGAACATGTTGACCGGGATCAGGCCTTCCTTGATCTCGGCACCCGGACGGCGGAATGCCGACACGTCGATCGGGTTGATCGAGTTGATGCCACCACCGATGAAGGTACTTTCACCCCAGCTCACGACCTGCTTGCCCAGACGCACGGAACCTGGCTGATCGGCAATGGAATAGTTGTGGTAGACGAAGGCGTCGAGGAGTTGAGTGCCAGCGGACTTGGCGCCTTCCTTGCGGCCGTCGTCGCTGATGTCCTTGAACGGACGGCTTTCGTCCTTCAGTTCAAAGTCGTACCAGTATTTGCCACGGACGAAAACACCGGTATCGCCGTATTTCAGTTCAAGGTCATGGATGCCCTTGAAGATCTTCGAGAAGGTTTCCCCGCTCTTGAAGTTCAGGTGACCGTCATCAGAAGTCTGGGACAAACCCTTGCCGCCGTTGTTGACACCGATGAGGTTCTTGTTCGGCTGCTGAGTAGACCAACTGGCACCAATCGACAGGGATGAGTCGAACTGACCTTCGATTTCACCAACGTTGAAACTGACGCCGAATGCTGGCCCGGCGAGCGTAGAGGCAAGACTGACAGCCAGGGGCAGTTTCGCCCGGCGCCAGAACTGGTTTACTGATGTCATCGACGCTACTCCATGTGCATTTTATTTTTATGGCAATGAGCACTTCTAAAAACGCTGTGGATAACCGGGAGCCATGGCGTCCCAAAGTCATTCCAAAGTTGCATCGCCCCGGTTCGTGCGGTTGCCCCGTTCTTAAAAATCCTTGAACGGACTATAGCCAGCAGGTAGTAGCGCTTGATCCCTCTAAAGTGTGATTTGCAGTTGCCAGCCACTCTGGAACAGTCCTTTCGCCAGTCCGACACCCGTCGGCACGGCAAGAATGGCTGAAAAATTCGATTTGACAAGCCAAGCGCTTGCTTGGTGGGGCTGGCGTGCCCTTTCGGGCACGCCGAGAGGCGCTTAAAGCGTCGAGAGGAAGGTGCTGTTGGTGGCTTGCCATTCGGTGATGTCGACACGAATGCGCTTCTTGTCGAGTTTGCCGACGCTGGTCTTGGGAATTTCAGTAACAAGGGCGATCTGGCTCGGAATCGCCCACTTGCTCAAGTGCCCCAGCTCCACAAACGGCTTGAGGTGTTCCTTGAGTTCCCGGGCCCCGATTGCATGACCCTCACGGAGCACCAGCAGGGCAAACGGCCGCTCGCCCCACTGCGGATCGGGGATCCCCACCACTGCTACTTCGCGTACCGCCGCATGACGGCTGATCAGGTCTTCCAGGTCCAGAGAGGAGATCCACTCGCCACCGGTCTTGATCACATCCTTGATCCGGTCACGAATGTCGATCACGCCCATGCTGTCCAGGGTCGCCACGTCACCGGTGTGCAGCCAGCCTCCGGCCCAGAGCTCGGCGCCCTTCTGTGGCTCGTTGAAATACCCCTCGGTCAGCCACGGTGCCCGTAACACCAGTTCGCCCTGGGTCTCGCCGTCGGCGGGCAGGAAGTTGCCCTCGGTGTCGACGATCGCCGCCTCCACCAGTGGCCCTGGCACGCCGGCCTTGATCCGGTAAGTGGTGCGCTCGTCTTCGGTGCCGGCCATCAATTCGTCGTTGAGGTGCGCGCACGAGACCAGCGGCCCGGTTTCCGACATGCCGTACGCAGCGGTCAACTGAATGCCTTTGGCCTTGGCCGCCTCGTACAACGTGCGGTTCAGGGCGCTGCCGCCGATGACGATTTTCCAGCCGCCGAAGTCGACGTTCTGCGCGGCCTTGGCATTGAGGACCATCTGCAAAATGGTCGGTACGCAATGGGAGAACGTGACCTTCTCCTTGCGCCACAACTCCACCAGGTACTCCGGGTCATAGCGGCCGGGATACACCTGCTTGAGCCCGAGCATGGTCGCCACATACGGCAAGCCCCAGGCGTGGACGTGGAACATCGGGGTGATCGGCATGTACACGTCGTTGGTGCCCAGCAGGCGCACGCTGTCGATTGCGCCCATGATGGTCGACACGCCCATGGTGTGCAGCACCAGTTGCCGATGGGTGAAGTACACGCCCTTGGGGTTACCGGTGGTGCCGGTGGTATAGAACGTGGTCGCGACCGAGTTTTCGTCGAAATCCTCGAAGTCGTACTGCGGGCTCGCCGCAGCCAGCAGCTGTTCGTATTCGCCGACGAGGTTCGGCAGGTCCGCGGTTTTTTCCGGAAGGTCAGTCAGCAGCAGGGTCTTCTCGACCGTGGTCAGTTGCCCCTCGATGGCCTTGTAGAGGCCGACGAACTCGCTGTTGACCAGCACAAAGCGGTCCTCGGCGTGGTTCATGGTGTAGAGGATCTGTTCCGGTGACAGGCGCACGTTGATGGTGTGGATCACCGCGCCGATCATCGGGATGGCGAACATGCACTCCAGGTAACGATGGCTGTCCCAGTCCATCACACCCACGGCATCCCCGGGCTTGACCCCGGCCGCTGTCAGCACATTGGCCAGGCGGGCTACCCGTTCGATCAGGGTCGGGTAGCTGTAGCGCAATTTGTCGCGGTAGATGATCTCGCGGGTTTTCTCATAACGGGCACCGGACATCAGCAGCCGTTTGATCAACAGCGGGTACTGGTAAGCGCCTTCGGCCGGGGGGATAACGCGAGTCTGCAACATAAGAATCCCTTTTTCTGACTGCACGGTCGTGACTGAAAGTACGCACTGTAGTGCCCCTGAACGCCAGCCAAATCAGCCAAAGGAATGATTTGCAGAACCCCGCAAATACTAGCGTTGCGCCATCATCCGCAGGGATTCACTGCTTGTAGCGCCTACAGAATCAATGCATCTCGGTAAAAGCGAGCTTCACGCCAATCGCAATCAGCACCGCGCCCATGGTCCGGTCGAACCAGTGACCCATGCGGGCGAAACCGGCGCGCACGCGCTGCTGGCTGAACAGCATCGCCACCAGGCAGAACCAGACCGCTGTCGCCGCCGCCAGGTAAACCCCGTAACCGGCCTGCACGGCCAGTGGCGTTTGCGGATTGATGACCACGGTGAACAGCGAGAGGAAGAACAGCGTGGCTTTCGGGTTGAGACCGTTGGTGACGAAACCTGAAGTGAAGGCACCACGGGCGGTGCGCTCGCCGGCTTCCTTGTGCAGGTCGTCCGCCACTGGCTTGGCCGGTTGCGCGCGCAGCGCCTTGTAACCGATGTACAGCAGGTAAGCGGCAGCGGCCCATTTCAAGGCATTGAACAGCACGATCGACTGGGACACGATCAGGCCGATACCCAACAGCGAGTAACCCACGTGCAGGAAAATCGCCGTACCCACACCCAGCGCGGTCCAGGTGCCCGCGCGGCGACCGTGGGTAACACTCTCGCGCACCACCACGGCAAAGTCCGGGCCGGGGCTGGCCACGGCCAGCAGGTGAATCAGGGCAACGGTCAAGAACTCTGTCCAGTACATGGGGGCTCCTTCAGGCCAAGCGTAACTATTTATTTCATCTGGTAGGCTCGGCAGATTACGCCTTCAGTTCATTGCACAAAAGGTACAGTTGATGACGAACACTCGCCGCGCCGTTTTCCTCGACCACCCGTCCCTGGACCTCGGCGACCTTGACCTCGACCCGCTGCGCCGTTGTTTCAGTGATTTGCAGCTGTTCACCCAGACCTTGCCCGATCAAGTCATCGAACATCTCAAGGGCGCCACCGTCGCCATCAGCAACAAAATTGTCATCGATGCCGCCGCCATGGCCGCCAGCCCTGATCTCAAGCTGATCCTGATCACCGCCACCGGCACCAACAACGTCGACCTCGCCGCCGCCCGCGCCCACGGAATTACTGTGTGCAACTGTCAGGGTTACGGCACGCCGTCGGTGGCGCAGCACACGATCATGTTGCTGCTCAATCTGGCCACGCGTCTGGCCGATTATCAAAAAGCCGTAGGCGAAGGCCGCTGGCAGCAGGCCAAACAGTTCTGTTTGCTGGATTACCCGATTGTCGAACTCGAAGGCAAAACCCTTGGCCTGCTGGGACATGGCGAATTGGGCGGCGCGGTCGCACGGTTGGCTGAAGCCTTCGGTATGCGCGTTGTGCTGGGGCAAATTCCCGGACGCCCTGCCCGGCCGGACCGCCTGCCACTGAATGAACTGTTGCCACAGGTCGATGCCCTGACTCTGCACTGCCCGCTCAATGAGCACACTCGCCACTTCATCGGCGCCCGCGAACTGGCCTCAATGAAACCCGGCGCGTTCGTGGTCAACACCGCACGCGGTGGATTGATTGATGAACAGGCGCTGGCCGACGCCTTGCGCAACGGGCATCTGGGCGGCGCCGCCACTGACGTGCTGAGCGTCGAGCCTCCCGTCAACGGCAATCCGCTGCTGGCCCACGACATTCCGCGCCTGATCGTCACCCCGCACAACGCCTGGGGCAGCCGCGAAGCGCGCCAGCGAATCGTTGGCCAAGTGAGCGAAAACGCACTGGGATACTTCAGCGGTAAGGCGCTGCGAGTCGTCAGTTGATAAACTGCGGCACTTTTTTCCACGGGAGCAGTTATGGATCCGCGCAGTGAAGTACTGCTTCGTCAGGCCGAGTTATTCCAGGGTTCGGTGTTGTTGGCCGGTTTGCCCGCCGACGACTTGCTGGGCCGCCTGCCCGAAGCTCATGGCTGGTGCTGGCACGCCGGCGATCAGGCCGCGCTGGACGCCCGCTTCGCCGAGCGCAGCCATTTTGGCGTGAATGCGCCCGAGCGCGAGTTCGATACAGCGGTGGTCTTTCTGCCCAAGGCCAAGGACCTGACCGATTACATTCTCAACGCCCTCGCCTCGCGGCTGGCCGGCCGCGAGCTGTACCTGGTCGGCGAGAAAAAAAGCGGCATCGAAGGTGCCGCCAAACAACTCAACCCGTTCGGCAAGCCGCGCAAACTCGACAGCGCGCGCCACTGCCAGCTCTGGCTGGTCACCGTAGCCAACGCGCCTGAAGCCAAACCGCTGGAAAGCCTGGCGCAGGCCTACGAACTGCCGCTGGCCGAAGGCCCGTTGAAGGTCATCAGCCTGCCTGGGGTGTTCAGCCATGGTCGACTCGATCGTGGCAGCGCGCTGCTGCTGGAGCATCTGGACAAACTGCCCAGCGGTCACTTGCTCGATTTCGGTTGCGGCGCAGGGGTTCTGGGCGCGGCGGTGAAACGTCGTTACCCGCACAACCAGGTCACGTTGCTGGATGTGGATGCCTTTGCCGCTGCCAGCAGTCGTCTGACCCTGGCTGCCAATGGTCTGGAAGCCGAGGTGATTACCGGTGACGGAATCGATGCCGCGCCGATGGGTTTGAGTGCGATCCTGAGCAATCCGCCGTTCCATGTCGGCGTGCACACCGACTATTTCGCAACGGAAAATTTGCTGCGAAAAGCGGCTAAACATCTGAAAAACGGTGGCGAACTGCGCTTGGTGGCGAACAGTTTCCTGAAGTATCAACCGTTGATCGAAGAGCATCTTGGCGTGTGTGCGATCAAGGCCGAAGGACAGGGTTTCAGAATCTACCGAGCCAAGCGCGGATAAAAATTTGTACTTGCCGAATGGATTTTGCCTAGGCAGAATCCGCTCCGTCCTAGGGGAGTAGTCTCCCACGAGCGCCACGCTCGTCCGGCATGCGTCAACATACTTGGTCCTCAGACCATGGCGCATGCGACCCAAGCATCCACATCAGATGGATCGCAGGGTTTGACAAGACCTATGACACGAACACCTTACCCGGGGCGGGAAGGCTGTACGTGTCATAGCCGTGTCGACCCGCCCCTTAGGAAAACCCCTGATGCTGGATTCACTACTCGTACCTACCGCAATCGTTGCCTTGGCCGAAATCGGCGACAAGACGCAACTGCTCGCGCTCATTCTCGCTGCCCGTTTCCGCAAACCCTGGCCGATCATCGCCGGCATCATCGCCGCGACCCTGGCCAACCACGCAGCCGCCGGTGCAGTCGGTGCCTGGGTCGGCAGTTTCTTCTCGGATACGATGCTGCACTGGATCCTCGCCGCAAGCTTCGCCGCCACGGCGCTGTGGACCCTGGTCCCGGACAAGATGGATGACGACGAAGCCAGCACCGCCCGCAAGTTCGGGCCGTTCCTGACCACGCTGATCGCGTTCTTCCTGGCGGAAATCGGCGACAAAACTCAGATCGCTACCGTAATGCTCGCGGCCCAGTATCCAGAGCTTTGGCTGGTGATCATCGGCACCACCCTCGGCATGCTGATTGCCAACGTACCGGTGGTTCTGGCGGGTAACTTTGCCGCGGACAAGTTGCCCTTGACCCTGATCCGTCGACTGGCGGCGTCGGCGTTCTTCATCCTGGCGATTGTCGCGGTGTACAAGGCGATGCAGAGCAGCGGGTGGGTTTGACGGGGTAAGGCAGTCATTGTGGCGAGGGAGCTTGCTCCCGCTGGCTGCATAGCAGCCCCAAACCAGATGATCGCGTTTTGTCAGATTCGACGCGTAATCCGGATCTACGACTGCTCCGCAGCCGAGCGGGAGCAAGCTCCCTCGCCACAAAAGCTGAGGAGTCTCAGCTTTTATTGAACTCAATCAGGACTTCCTGGCTTGCTCGTAAAGCGGCATGACTTTCGGAATCGCCGCCTGCAAAGCCGCTATACGGCTCGAAGACGCCGGGTGAGTGCTCATGAACTCCGGTGGCGCACCTTCCGAGACCTTGCTCATCTTGTTCCACAGGGTGATCGCGGCATTCGGGTTGTAACCGGCGCGGGCCGCCAGCTCCAGGCCGATCAGGTCCGCTTCGTTTTCATTGGCGCGGCTGTTGGGCAAGGTCATGCCATAGTTGGCCACGGTATCGGCCAGGGCCATGGTGTCCTGCCCCAATCCCAACAAGGCACCGGCGCCCTGCTTGGCCATTTCGATGCCGTAAGCCTTGGACATCGCTTCACGACCGTGCTCGCGCAGGGCGTGGGCGATTTCATGGCCCATGATCGCGGCGATTTCATCGTCGGTCAGCTTCAGGGTGTCGATTAGCCCTGTGTAAAAGATGATCTTGCCGCCAGGGCCGCAGTTGGCGTTGAGCTCATCGCTCTTGATCAGGTTGACTTCCCACTTCCACTGGGCCGCATCCGGACGGAAGTTCGGCGCCTGGGCAATCAGCCGGTCGGCAATCACCTGAACCCGCCTGGCTTCATTGCTGGTCTTGTCCAGCACACCTTTGCTGGAAGCTTCGCCCACCGTCTTCTGATAGGACTGGGCGTACATCTGGTCGACCTCTTGCTCGGACAACATGCTGAACATGTACTGCTTGCGCTCAACGCCTACAGCGCCGCCACTGGTGGTATTGACCGACTGGCAACCGCTGAGCAAAAGCGCTGCGCCCAGCGCACTGACAACCAAAATCTTGTTCATCAACAAACTCCCAGAAAACATGCCGCGTATCCTAGGCGTGGAAATATATCGACGCCAGATACAATGGACGTAAGACGCACAATTCGGACAAAGCTCTCATCGCCGTAGAAAAAATTCACATATAGCGACAACCCGCAGCCCATCACGTGCGCATTGATTCAATTACGACATCCGGCACGCAAAAACAGTCATTTCAGCTGCCCGCGCTCATGCCCGCCCGCCACCCTGCCGATACACCTGGGCAGACGTCTTTTCCCGTGCGGAGCCCCCATGAAATTCAAGTCGATCCAGTTTTCCGTGGCGGCCCTAGCCGGCGCCATTGTCCTTAGTGTCGTGGCAGCGCTGGTGGTGTACGCGCTGTTCTCCGGCGCGCGGACCCAAGATATGGTCCAGGAGCGGACCCAGGCGCAATTCGAGCAAGTCATCGAACAACGTCTGACGTCCCTGGCGCAAACCCAAGTCAGCCAGATCCAGCGTGAGCTCGAAGCGCCGCTGCTGATTGCCGGCGGACTGGTGCGGGTCAACGCCCTGATCGGCACACCGGGGGCCGATGGCCAGCCTGCGCTGAGCCTCAGCCGCGAGCAATTGATCGGCCTGATCAAGGAAAACGTGGTCAAGAACCCGAAAATCCTCGGCACCTACATCGGATGGGAAAAAGACGCACTGGATCACAACGATGCAGCCTACGTCGGCACGCCGGTGGTCGGCATCGACGCCGCCAACGGGCGTTTCCTGCCCTGGTGGTTCCGCAACGACGACGGCACCCTGGGCCTGGACAAGCTGGTGGACGTCGACGACCAGAAAACCCTGTCCACCGGCGTACGCGCCAGCGAGTACTACCTGTGTTCGAAAGAAACCAGGAAATCCTGCGTGATCGATCCAGCGCCTTATAAGGTCGGCGATAAAATCGTCATGCTCGCCTCCTTTATAGAACCGATCATGCTCAACGGTGCCTTCCAGGGCATCGTCGGCGCCGACCTGTCGGTGAACTTCATCCAGGAAATGCTCTTGGGCGCCAACCAGAAGCTTTACAGCGGTGCAGGGGAAATGGCCCTGATCGGCGGCAATGGCCGGATCGTTGCCTACACCAAGGATCCGAGCAAATTCGGCGAGAAAGTCAGCGACATCCTCGACAGCAAACAGATCGCAAACATGGCCAATCTCAAGCGCGGCGAAGTCACCTACACCGTCGACAAGGCCCAGGGCCGGATCGAGCTGTACCTGCCGTTCGGCATCGCCCAGACCGACGCCCGCTGGACCCTGATGCTCCAGTTGCCACTGAATGCGGTCATGGCCGACCTGCAAAAACTCCAGGCCGACCTGGACGCCCAGCGCAAATCCGACACCTTCGGCATGGCGATGGTCGGCCTGGTGATTGCCGGTATCGGTTTGCTGGTGATCTGGCTGGTGGGTCACGGCATCGCCCGTCCGCTCAAACAGATGGTGGCCATGCTCGACGATATCGCCCAGGGCGAAGGCGACCTTACCCGACGCCTGACCAGCGACCGTGCCGATGAGCTGGGTTCGATCGCCAAGGGCTTCAATACTTTCCTGGCCAAGTTGCAGGCGATGATCACCCAGGTGGTGACGTCGGTGCAGAGCGTCAGCGATTCGTCGGAACACACCGCCGACATCGCCATCCGCACCAACACCGGTGTACACAAACAAATGGCCGAGATCGATCAGGTGGCCACCGCCGTGCAGGAAATGACCGCCACCGCCCAGGACGTGGCGCGCAATGCGACCCAGGCCGCACAGGCCGCCAACCATGCCGATCAGGCCGCCAGCCAGGGCATGCAGATCGTACGCGACACCTCGAACTCGATTGGCGCCCTCGCCGTTGAGATCGGCCGGGCCGTCGGCGTGGTGCAAACCCTGGCCAAGGACAGCGAAAACATCAACGCCATCCTTACCGCCATTCGCGGAATCGCCGAGCAGACCAACCTGCTGGCCCTGAACGCAGCCATCGAAGCCGCCCGTGCCGGAGAACAGGGCCGAGGTTTCGCCGTGGTGGCCGACGAGGTGCGTAACCTGGCGCAGAAGACGCAAAAGGCCACCGAAGAAATCCAGACCATGATTCAGCAGCTGCAACAAGGCACGCGGGATGTGGTGCGGGTCATGGAGGACAGCCAGAACCGCACGGACGAAAGCGTGCAGCACGCGGCCAAGGCTGCCGAAGCGCTGGAAACCATCACTCAGGCAGTGTCGGTGATCAACGACATGAACACCCAGATTGCCAGCGCGGCCGAAGAGCAGAGTGCGGTAGCGGACGACATCAATCGCAATGTGATCAACATCGGGCAGGTGGCCAATGAAGTGGCCGGTGGTGCGGATGAGTCGAGTGCGGCCAGTGCGGACTTGACCAAGCTGGCCGAGCAGCAGCGACGCTTGATCAATCAGTTCAGGGTTTGACCTTCAGGCCCCTTCGCGAGCAAGTCGGATCGCCGCACCGCCGCTCCCACACTGGAACTCTGTCGTACACATATTCTGTGTTCACTGAAGATCAAATGT
>NZ_JAHBCX010000064.1:0-15745 GCF_019955895.1 Pseudomonas sp. GL-B-12 | reverse complement strand
ATACATCCCTCGCTGCCCACCCCCGGGGTGCTGACTAGTCTTTTGAATTCCTGGCGACCATCGGTAAGGCCCGCCCCTTCTATATACATATAAAGTATGCATAATGAAGTCATTCGAAATTCAGTTCCACAAGGCAAAGAACGCAGCCAACAAACTCAAGCACCAAGGCATCAGCCTCGCAGAGACTGAACCGGTATTCCATGACGAACGAGCGCTGACCATCGAGGACAACCACCATGATGAACAACGCTGGATCACCCTGGGGCTGGATGCCAAAGGCCGGTTGCTGGTCGTCGCGTACACCCATCGCGATCCGAATTTCGTTCGAATCATTTCCGCGCGCATCGCCACCAAAAGCGAGCGCCGTCAGTATCTGGAGGTATGACCGATGAAAGACGAATACGATTTCAGCAACGCCAGGCTCGGGGCCGTGGTGCCCGCCAAAGGCAAGACCCGCATTACCATCATGCTCGATGACGCTGTCATCGAAGCCGCCCGGGCCCTGGCAGAAAACGAGGGGTACGGCTACCAGACGGCGATCAACAATACGTTGCGCCGGGCCCTGCTCAACGAAGGCAAGAGCGCACAACTGAAAAAAACCCTCACCCCTGCCGAACTCAAGGGCCTGGAGCAGAAACTGGCAGAGGCCTTGCGCGAAATCCAACGGGTGATGGAGCCGGGTGTTCAGCCCTGAAACACCAAGGGCCGATCAATCGGATCAGCCCTTGGTGATGTCTACGATCAGCCAGCTATTGCGGCGCTGCGATCAATCGTTCCAGAGTCCGCGCCAATTGCGCCTGTTCCGGTACGCGAATGCCGAACTCGCTGCCCAGCAGGCCAATCAATTCCTGAACATCCGTCACCTCCCGTCTCTCGCTGTCATGGCCAATCCGGTGAATCGCGAAGCTGCCATTGTTGAGCGTACGCCGCCAGCCCTCCCCGGTGCGCGCCACCATCAACTGCGTGACGAAAGACGACTCGGGGTGGGTCGAGACGTACCAGTTGCCCACAGCGAAATCGATATCTTCCTGGCGTTGCAGGTCGAAGATGTACATCGCTCGCCACTCACCCGCAACGTTGGCGCGCAGGGTAAAACCGTCGACGTGCAGGTCGATGCGATACGGCTCGTGAGGGGTGAGTTGTTCGGCGCGGGAATCGAGCAACAGCGGCGCGGTCGGCACCATGCCGCCGAAGCCGACGTCGGTGATGTAGCGCACGTCATCGATGATGACCAGGCTCAGGCGATGGGTCCGGGCAGTCCAGGCACCCTCCGGCTGGCCCATCACCACCCGGCCGCTGATGGCACGGGCGTCGAAACCCAATTCCTGAAGCAAGGCCAGGAACAGGTTGTTGAGTTCGTAGCAGTAACCGCCACGACCATCGTGCAAGACCTTCTGCTCGATGGACGGCAAGTCGGTCAGCACCGGTTCGCCGGATAATGTGGTGAGGTTTTCAAACGGGAAAGCGCCGGTATGGCGCAGTTGTAGTTGGCGCAAGGTTTCCAGGGTCGGTGCCGGAGGTGCATCGAAGCCCAGGCGTCGCAGATACAAAGCACGGTCGGTCAGGCGTGGCTCGCTCATCGTTCAATCCTTTTGCACGCAAGCGGCGGATTGCTCCGCCAGTGGCCGCTATGTATACGGGATCAAGCACTGCCGCCGACAATTGATTTAGCCAATCGCAAACTCAGTGCGCTTCAGCATCATCGATGACGAGTGGTCGTGGGTGCGGTAGAACCTTGAGTGCAAGCTCGACGATGATGGCCTGCGCTGAGACAGCCACTCGTCATCCGGTCGGCACCAACCGCGCGACCCTTCACACCAACATCAGGTAACGACTCATCCCTGGAGACGACCATGATGAACATCAGAATGACTTCGCTGCTCTTGGCGGGATTGTTGTCGACAACGCCCCTGGCTACGTTTGCGGCGTCCGGCGATGGCGCGACCGGTACGGCACCCAGTGCAACCCGCAACTCAAACATGCTGCCAGGCAACAACAGACCCAGTGAACCCTCGGCTAACAACAGCAGCAGTCGCGGCCCCAGCTCTTCAAGCGGCAGCACCGGTGTCAATGGTCCGGGCAGTGGCGCGGGCGGCGGCACCGGTGCGCCCGGTGGCGGAACCGGCGGTGCTGGCGGCGGGACGGGCAGTTGGACAGGCAAAAGCCGCCAATGACGTGCAGTCATTGGCGGCTTTTTGTTGCCTGAGGCTTACATCGGCTTGACCGCCGGCGGGTTCCATTTGCCATTCAGCACCTCGGCTTTCGGGCCGTACAAACGCATGGTCAGGTTGAACGGCCCTTTGGGTGCCGGCAGCCAGTTGGCCTCCAGGTCCTTGCCGGGGCTTTCGTTCTGGAAGTAGAGGTCCAGCGAGCCATCGGCGTTGTCCTTGAACGGCATCCAGCTACTGACCGCAAAACGATTGAGTGAGTTGGCGACCTGGAACCCCTCCGGGTCATACAGGGTGATCGACCAGAAGGCGTTCACCGGCGGCGCCTCGCCCTTGTTGAAATGCAGCACGTACTTGTTTGCCCCCTCAAGCGGCTTGCCGTTGCTGTCGCCGATGTTCAGCGGATAAATCGCATCCTCGGGCAGGTTGGCACCGAGCCCCATCTGCGTGACGATGGCGCGCTTGAGGTAGTAGTTGCCGTAGACGCCCATGGTGTCGGTGTTCATCGACCAGCCATTGACCTCCCGCGCCAGGGTCGGCACTTTCCAGGTCATCAAGGCCTGCGCATCCTGGGGTACCCGTTGCAGCGCGGCCTGGATTTTTGGGTCCAGTGCGTCCATGTTGAACGGCTTGCCGGCTTCGATGCCGATCCGTTTAAGCTGCGCCAGCATGGGCTGGTCGGTGCTGTGCGGCGGGTTCACCTTCAGCAGTTCGGCAGCGTAAGTGAAATAATTGGCAGCCGACATGGAATCGACCTGAATCTTCGGTGGCGTTTTCATGTCCACCGCCGGGTCGATTTTCACGGCGACGGCCTCAGGCTCTTTGCCCAACCGGGACAACGGCGTCACCGTGTATCCGGCCTGGATCTTGTGCACCGCCGCGTAATCCGCCGCGCCATCAGTCTTGGTCCGGCCGATGATCCAGACAAAGGGGGTGGGCGCCGGCAGGTGACTCATCCCGGTGGGCACCGTGCCGGTCCACCCCGGTGGCGTCACCAAAAACTGCCCGGCCTCGGTGCCCGTGGTGCGCCAGCCCGGCGAAGCGAACACGTCAGTCCACATATCCAGCATCGGCAACAGGTAGAAACGCCCGTCGGTATCGGGCGCGGCGATCACCAGCGGTTCCTTGGTCAAGTCCAGCCAGGCAATCGAATACAAGGTGTCGAAATTGGAACGCACCACCCCTTTGAAATCGGCAGGCGGGTACTGCGGCACACTCACAAACATGTTCATCGGGCCTTTGCCGAATTCCTTGCCCGGCTCGATGTTGGTGAACTGCTTGCGAGTGAGGTCCATGCTCAGCAGCGGGTAAAAATAGATGTAGGCATCCACGCCGATCGCGTGAGCTTCTTCGGCAGTGATTTTCGATTGCGCGTGGCTGGCCAGCGGGAAGATGGCAGCGGCTGCGACGGTCAGAGCAACGGCTGTCAATGTTGGAGGTAGCAACATGTTGGCGATCGTCCGTGCGAGGGGGAGCCTGCCGGGTTCGGCAGCGCTAACGGAACTCTAGACGATCAATTCCGCCAGGCCCGGGAGACAGACCACCGGCGGCAAAAGCACTTCAACGGTCGGAACGCATCAACGCCTCGACACCGCCGGCCAACGACAACGTTGCCACGCGGTTTCGCCCCGAATGTTTGGCCTGATACAACGCTGCATCCGCCCGCTCGACAAACACGTCCATGCTGTCACGCCCCGACGGCACAAACGAATAGCAACCCAGACTGACCGTCACGTATCCGTTGGGCGAGCCGGTGTGATTGATGTGTTTGTCGATGACGCTGCGGCGGATCTGCTCGGCAATCGTCATGGCACCGTGGATGTCGGTGTCCGGCAGCAGCACCGCAAACTCTTCACCGCCGTAACGCACCGCCAGATCGGCCTTGCGGTGGCAGCAACTCTTCAGCGCGCGTGCCACTTCGGCCAGGCAGTGATCCCCCACCACGTGGCCGTAGGTGTCGTTGTAGCGCTTGAAGTAATCGATATCGAGCATGATCAGGCTCAAAGGGCTGGCCTGCCGGGCGCCGCGCCCGAACTCGATGCCCAGCGCCCGCTCGAACAGTCGGCGGTTGGCCAGCCCGGTCAGGCTGTCGTGAGTGGCGATCAGCTCCAGTGCTTGCTGGGCCCTGCGCAAATCCGACTCGACCCGCTCGCCAACACGCACCTGATGCAGGAACACCCACCCGAACAACCCCACGACCAGCAACACCAGGGCAACGATGAGGCTGGAGCGAAACGCCGTGTCGTACCAGCCCGCGAGAATGGTCTCCGTGGACGACGCCGCGGCGACCACCAGCGGATACGCCTCCAGCTGGCGGTAACCGTACATGCGTGTCACACCATCGATGATGGACGTGAACATCGCATTGCCGGAGGTGGCCAGTGGCAGGAACTTCTGGAAAATCTCGCCCTGGGCCAGCGACACGCCGATCTGCGCCTCTACAAAAGGTCGACGCGCCAACAACGTGCCATCGGTCAAGCCGAGAAACATCGAGCCGTTGTCGTCGAGGCTGAAGCTTTTGAAGAACTGGTCGAAGTACGACATCTTGATACCGGCCAGCAACACACCCTGGAAATGCCCGTTCCTGTCGTTGACCCGTTTGGAAATCGGAATGATCCACTCACCGTTTTCCCGACTGCGGATGGCCGGGCCGATATGCGCCACCGACGATACGTTCTGTTGGTGGTACTTGAAGTACTCGCGATCCGCGACCCCGGCCCCCCGGGGCAGGTTCTCAAACGAGGTCACCACCCACTGGCCCTTCTGGTCGAACAGCAGGATGCCGTGCAACTGATCCAGCGCCAGCACCCGCCGGGCGAAGGTCTGCTGCAAGCGTGGCCGCTGGTCCGGGCCGAAACCGTCGACCTGAATCCAGTCCACCAGGCTGGTCAGCACCAGGTCGGCCTTCATGAAGGTGTCTTCGGCTTGCTGCGCCATGGCCCGCGTCAGGTTCGAAGACGCCACTTGCGCCAGGCTCAGGTCGTGGCGACGGGACTGCTCCAGTTGCAGGTAGAGCAAACCGCACAGGCACAGACACACCGTGGCAATGAACAATACCCCGGCCTTGCGCAGCGGTATGCGTTTCAATGCGACGCCAGGGGCGTGGTCCGGGTCGTTAAAGCGAGTGGGCAAAAGGTCATCCTGTCGGGGGGCAAGGCATGGGTAACAACCCAAAGCCCTCAGTCTTCGTGGGGCGTAGTTTACGGGGTTATCCATGCTAAATGGGTGGCCACTTGCCCAGCGGTATCACACCTGCCCTGCCTGAGCTGCAAACATGATCCAGGGCAAGCGCTGCCTGCGCGTCAACGAGCTACGATTAGACTGACCTCAATACAGGGAATCGACATGAGCAAGGCAGACGAACTCGCCGCAAAATTGAAACAGACACGGCTGACCAGCGCGGATCAGGCGATCGATGGCTGGCCGGGCCAGGTCTACGAACTGTATCAACGGATAGAGGCCTGGCTGCTGCCCTTGACCGAAGCGGGTCTGGTCCTGCGGCGCAACCCCACCCATGTGTTCGAGAGTCACCCCAATGGCGACGCTTACAACTACGCCATCGACCAGTTGGTGGTCACCGGCAACGAGCACAGCATTACCTTTGACCCGGTTGCACGCTTCACCGCCGATGGCGAGGGGCGGGTCGAGATCCACACAACAGGCAACGAACTCGCCCTGTTGCGCACCGTGGACGAACACGGTGAAACACACTGGTGGCTACAAACGATCGAGCAGGCCACCGCGCAGCTGGATGCGGTGGCGCTGACGGAAAGCGATTTGCTGATCGTGGTGCAACAAGGGTTGGCGCTGTAAAAAGGGCACCCACCGCAAATCCTGTGGGAGCGGGCTTGCTCGCGAAGGCGTCGTGTCAATCGCCTCAGGGTGCGCTGACACACCGCTTTCGCGAGCAAGCCCGCTCCCACAATGCCCGGTGTTATTCGTTACTGTTGGTTCTGCCCCGTCACCACCAGCGGTACCTCTGCACGACGCAAGTCCAGAGCGGGCAACTTCGTAGGCTGACTCAAGCCCTGCAGCACCCTGGCATCGTAATCATAAATGTCGGGCTTGAACGTCACCCGCCCGTCTTTGCTCAGGTCCACGGTCCAGTAAGCCAACAGCACCGGCACTTTCACCGGCAGCAGGACGTTCTCGGTCCGGCCATTGGCCAACTGCTTCTGAATGCCGGCGCTGTTCCAGCGCACCGGGTCGTTGAACAACAGCTCGACCAGTTGCAAGGGGTTTTCCACGCGGATGCAGCCTGAACTGGTGGCCCGGACCGTTTTGGCAAACAGCTCGCGGTGCGGCGTGTCATGCAGGTAAATCGCATAGTCGTTGGGGAAGCGGATCACCACCTGCCCCAGCGAACTGTCGGGCCCGGCATCCTGACGCAGGTGGATGCCTCGTGGGTTGCTCCAGTCAACGCTCGACGGATCGAGCACATTGCCTTCGCGATCAAGCACGCGAATCCGGTTGGCCGCCAGATAGCCCGGATCGTTCTGGACTTTTGGAATCACGTCCTGCTTGAGGATGGTCGGTGGCACGGTCCAGGTCGGGTTGAACGTGATGTAGGTGATTTCGGCCTGGAACACCGGCGTACTGCGCACCGGTTTACCGACTTGCACCCGCGAACGCCAGATCGGCAGACCGTCGCGGTACATCGCCACCTTGTATCCGGCGATATCGACGATCACGAACGTGCCCTGAAGCTTGTACAACAGCCACCGGGCGCGCTCCATGTTGACCCGCACCTGATCGATCCGCGCCTCGACCGGCACGTTCAGCGCCGCCAGCGTCGCCGCCCCCGCCACGCCATCGACCCCCAGGTATTGCTCGGCCTGATACTTCTTCACCGCGGCAATGACCTTGTCGTCGTAACCGGCTTTTTTCGACAGGTGCGCATCCAGGTACCCGCCCGCCACCAGACGCGCGCGCAATTGTGCAACCGCCACCCCGTCCATGCCGGGCTTGAGCGATTGCCCTTCGGTGACTTTCGGCCAGCCGCCCGCAGCGTGCACCTGGCGCAACCGGGCCAGGCCTTCACGCAAGTTGCGGTAAATCTCTTCCTGAGGCGGTGCATCGACGAATGCACGCGCCACGTCGTGGGCATCGAGGGCGACAAACAGTTTGTTCAAGTCCTCGCGGGCATTGCCGCCGGCAGGATCGAAATTCCAGTGAATGTCCAGCCGCGACGGATCGACTTTACCCCGCCGCAGTTGCAGCAGCGCGGTAATGAACGTGCGGGTCGCCGCCATGTCGAACATCGCCCGTTGCGCCGTGGAAGGCATGGCCGCTACCAGCGATTCATGGGCCTGAGCCAGTTCGGCGATGCGGAAATCCGCCGGATTCAGGCCGTCGATCCGGGTGCTTTCAAGGCTCTTGAGTAACTGGGCCACGTCACGCTCATCCGTCCACGCGGCGCGATAGTTGCGATGCATATAGAAATCCAGCACCACCCGGCTGACATCCACACGCTGATGGCGCCTGGAGGTGAGCAACGGTGGAAAGGCCGAGTGCAGCGGTTCCAGCGTCGCCTGAATCGCCTGCCCGACCGCGTCGTCGGGCGCCGCGGCATCGATTGCGCTGCTCGCCGCAGATACCGGCTCAATCGGCGAAGTTTGCCCAAACGCCGCACCGCTGATCAGAAAGCCCATAAAAAACATGCGGCTTATGACGAATGACCTTGTTAATTGCACCATGGATAATCCTTAATCCCCCGTTTTAAACGGCTAGTTTTCCACTCGCTGCTAGACTCGAAATTATCATGATGAGACCCGACTATGGCGCTAAACCGCTTTGGCCTTTTATTTGCCATTTTACTGACGTGCCTTTCAGTAACGTCAGCCTACGCCGATTCGCTTGAAAACGCGCTGGTCAAAGCAGCACCCGGTGCCGACGCCAAAGTGATTGCCTTGGCCGTTCGCGCCACCCAATGTAGCCGCGCCCAGGGTGTCGCCCCCGCCCAAAGACTGGCGGTGATCGATTACTCCCTGCCCTCGACCGAACAACGCCTGTGGGTCTTCGATCTTAAACGGCGCAAGTTGCTGTTTCACGAACTGGTCGCCCATGGCCGCAACAGCGGTGAAAACATGGCCACGCTGTTCTCCAACCGCAACGAAAGCCACGCCACCAGCCTCGGCCTGTTCCGCACCCAGGAAAGCTACCTCGGCCAGAACGGTTACTCGTTGCGCATGGAAGGCCTGGAGCCCGGCTTCAACGATAACGCCTATGACCGGGCCATCGTCATTCACGGCGCGCCCTATGTCAGCCCGGTGCTGGCCCGCGCCAATGGCCGCATCGGCCGCAGCCTGGGTTGCCCGGCCGTCAGACCGGCGATTGCCCATCGGCTGATCGATTCGATGAAGGACGGGCAGTTGTTGTTTTCCTACTACCCGGACCAACGCTGGTTGAAGTCGTCTTCCTACATCAACTGCGGCGGCGACACGGTGGCCTCAAGGGAAAAGTCCACTTCACGCCAGTAAGCGACGCCCAACCTGTCAAAACTGTAATCCCCGCCTCAGCCTGCTGAAAGGCACCGCCCGCTAGCCTCGTCGACAAGTTCAACAGGCTGACGGGCGGAACACACGGCATGCACTCCCACACTTCAAGACGCACCTTCGTCAAAGGCCTGGCTATCGGCGGGCTCTGCGGCGGCCTCGGGTTATGGCGCACGCCGGTCTGGGCGATCAGCAGTCCCGGCGAACCGCAGGTGTTGGCCGGTCACGATTTCGACCTGTACATCGGCGAATCCCCGGTCAACTTCACCGGCAGCCCACGCACCGCAATGACCATCAACGGCGGCATTCCCGGCCCGCTGCTGCGCTGGCGTGAAGGCGATACGGTGACGCTGCGGGTACGCAACAGACTCAAGGACAGCACCTCCATTCACTGGCACGGCATCTTGCTGCCGGCCAACATGGACGGCGTGCCGGGGCTGAGCTTCAAGGGCATCGAGCCCGGCGGCATGTACGTCTACCAGTTCACCGTGCGGCAGAACGGCACCTACTGGTATCACAGCCATTCGGGGTTTCAGGAACAATCCGGCGTCTACGGCCCGCTGGTGATCGACGCCAAGGACCCGGAGCCGTTCCAGTACGACCGCGACTACGTGGTAATGCTCAGCGACTGGACCGATGAAGACCCGGTCGGCCTGATGAAGACGCTGAAAAAACAGTCCGATTACTACAACTTCAACAAACGCACCGTGGGCGACTTCATCCACGACGTCAGCGAAAAAGGCTGGGGGCCGACCGTCGCCGATCGCAAGATGTGGGCCGAGATGAAGATGAACCCCACCGACCTGGCGGACGTCGGCGGCGCCACTTACACCTACCTGTTGAACGGCCAGGCGCCGGATTCGAACTGGACCGGGGTGTTCCGCCCGGGGGAAAAGCTGCGGCTGCGTTTCATCAACGGCTCGGCCATGAGCTACTTCGACGTGCGCATCCCCGGCCTGAAAATGACCGTGGTCGCCGCCGATGGCCTGCACGTCAAACCGGTGAGCGTCGACGAATTTCGCATTGCCGTGGCGGAAACCTTCGACGTAATCGTCGAACCGACCGAAGCGGCCTACACCCTGTTCGCCCAGGCGATGGATCGCACCGGCTACGCCCGCGGCACCCTCACAATGAAGGCCGGACTGGTTGCGCCGCTGCCGACACTGGACCCGCGCCCGCTGGTGACCATGGATGACATGGGCATGGGCGGCATGGACCACGGCAGCATGGCCATGGGCGACATGCCCGGCATGCAGTCCCACCCGGCCTCGGAAACCGACAACCCACTGGTGGACATGCAAGCCATGTCCACCTCACCGAAACTCGACGATCCCGGCATGGGCCTGCGCAACAACGGGCGCCGCGTGCTCACCTACTCCGACCTGCGCAGCACCTTCGAAGACCCGGACGGCCGCGAGCCCGGCCGCACCATCGAGCTGCACCTGACCGGCCACATGGAAAAATTCGCCTGGTCGTTCAACGGCGTGAAGTTCTCTGATGCAGAGCCGCTGCGCCTCAAGTACGGCGAACGGCTACGGATCGTGCTGGTCAACGACACGATGATGATGCACCCCATCCACCTGCATGGAATGTGGAGCGACCTCGAAGACGAGAACGGCCAGTTCATGGTGCGCAAACACACCATCGACATGCCACCGGGCTCCCGGCGCAGCTATCGGGTCACTGCCGATGCGCTCGGCCGTTGGGCCTATCACTGCCATCTCCTGTACCACATGGAAATGGGCATGTTCCGTGAAGTTCGCGTGGAAGAATGAGGCGCACCCCATGATTCGATTCACCCCGTTTTTTTTGGCACTCGCGACCTCGACGGCGATGGCCGCCAGCGATGACATGCAAGGCATGGATCACAGCCAGATGGACCACGGCCAGATGCAAGGCATGGACGAAGGTCAGATGCAAGGCATGGAAGACGGCCAGATGCAGCCCGCCGCTCCCAGCGAAAGCCGCACGCCGATCCCGGTGCTGACCGATGCCGATCGCGCTGTGGTGTATGCCGATCCCGCCGGTCACCATGTACACGACAGCAGGCTCAATTCATTTTTCCTCGCCGACAAACTCGAGTGGCAGGACGCCGATGACGGCAGCACCCTGGCCTGGGATTTGTCCGGCTGGGTCGGCGGTGACATTGATCGCCTGTGGCTGCGCTCTGAAGGCGAACGCAGCAATGGCGTGACCGAAGACGCAGAAATCCAGGCCCTGTGGGGCCACGCCGTTTCCCCGTGGTGGGACGTCGTCAGCGGCGTGCGCCAGGACTTCAAACCCGGCGCCCCGCAAACCTGGGCCGCGTTCGGCGTGCAGGGCATGGCGCTGTACAACTTCGAAGCCCAAGCCACGGCCTTCATCGGCGAAGGCGGCCAGAGCGCCGTGCGGCTGGAAGGCGACTACGACATCCTGCTGACCAATCGGCTGATCCTGCAGCCGACCGTCGAACTCAACGCCTACGGCAAAAACGATCCGCAACGGGGCATCGGCGCGGGGCTGTCCAACACCGAAGCCGGTTTGCGCCTGCGCTACGAAATCCGCCGGGAATTCGCGCCCTACCTCGGCGTGACCTGGAACCGCACCTACGGCAACACCGCCGACTACGCCAACGACGAAGGCGAGGACCGCAGCGAAACCCGCCTCGTGCTCGGTATTCGGATGTGGTTCTGAACAGACTCACCTCAAACCAACAACAACCGCTTCAAGCGGTAAAGGACCTTGCATGCGCATCATCAAACCCACCGCCGTCGCAATCGCGTTGCTCAGCGGCCTGCTTATCAGCACCCTCGCTCAAGCGCACCCCAAACTGCTCGCCTCCACCCCAGCGCAAGGCGCAGAAGGTACGCCGCCCGACAAGATCGAACTGCACTTTTCCGAAAACCTCGTCACCCAGTTTTCCGGCGCCAAACTGCTGATGACCGAAATGGCCGGCATGGCCCACGCCCCGATGCCGGTCAAGGCCAAAGTCAGCGGCGGCAGTGACCCGAAGAGCATGTTCATCACCCCGACAACACCCCTGACTGCCGGCACCTACAAGGTCGAATGGCGCGCGGTGTCATCGGACACCCACCCGATCACCGGCAACGTCACCTTCAAAGTGAAATGATCGATGAGCGACTCGGCCAACGTCGTGCTGCGGTTTGTGTTGTATATGGATTTGATGCTGTTGTTTGGCGTGGCGCTGTTCGGGCTTTACAGCTTCAAAGGACAGGAACGGCTATCCGGGACGGTGCTGCCCTTGCGCCGATTGTTGACGGCAACAGCCGGGCTCGGCGCGCTGCTGTCCGTCGCGGGCATGGTGCTGATGGTCCGCGCCATGAGCGGCGAATCAGACGTTACCGAGTTGCGCCCTCACCTCGAGATGATGCTGTTCGAGACAGACGTCGGGTTGGCCTGGGGCGTGCGGATGATTGCGTTAGCGGTCGCGGGTTTGGCGTTGATGCTCAACCCACGCGCACCCGGCATCAGCCTGGTGATCGCCGCCACGGCCGGCGGCATCGCCCTCGCCAGCCTGGCCTGGAGCGGGCATGGCGCCATGGACGAAGGCAGTCGCCGTTTCTGGCACTTTACGGCGGACATCCTGCACCTGTTGGCGGCGAGTGCCTGGCTCGGCGCGTTGCTGGCGTTTGCCTTGATGGCACAAACCCGGGCCCTGCAAACCGAAGCACACATACGTTTGCTGGCTCGCGCGGTCAAGCGATTCGAAGGTGTCGGTGCGCTGATCGTTGTGATCATCACCGTGACGGGCGTAGTGAACTACCTGTTCATCATCGGGCCGAAGCTCGATGAGGTCTTACTCAGCCATTACGGAATTTTGCTGGCGATCAAGGTGCTGTTGTTTGCCGGGATGCTGGTGTTGGCGGCGTTGAACCGCTTTCATCTTGGGCCCTTGCTGGAGCGGTCATTGCGAGAGGGCCAATATGGCGTGGCGGCTAACGCACTTCGGCGCAGTGTGGTGCTGGAAATGGCCGCGGCGGTTTTGATTGTGGGGTTGGTGGCGTGGTTGGGGACGTTGAGCCCGGAAGTGGAATGAGCCATCTTCAGGGGGAAATCTCTGACATTTACGTACTGATTTAGACTTGGGCCAGCCAGGCCAGGGCAATGGTCCAAGCGGTGGGAACTTTGCTGGTTGGCATTTTCATCCTCCCGAGTACGAATTTTCTCTAAATTTGCCGTACGTCTCGGCGGACTTGCCAATGAGGAACTCTTGATTCAATGTAATGACAAATGTCATTACATGAGAATCTATCCCATGGCATCTATCAACATCCGTATCGATGACGACCTCAAAGCTCGCGCCTATCTCGAACTGGAAAAACTCGGCGTCACGCCTTCCGAATTGATGCGCCAGGCCCTGCAATATGTGGCGGAGCGTGGTCAGTTGCCTTTCAAGCCTGTCTTGATGACTGAAGACGATGAGGCTTTATTGGCCACCGTGCGAGAACGGCTTGCATCTCCTCAACGAGTAAGGGTTTCTATAGATGACCTATAGCCTTGAGTTTGATGCCCGTGCATTGAATGAATGGCAAAAACTTGGCGACACAGTCCGACAGCAGCTCAAAAAGAAGCTGGTGGAGATCCTGAACAATCCACGCATTGAAGCTAACCGCCTGCATGGTTTTCCCGACTGCTACAAGGTCAAACTACGTAGCAGCGGTTACCGCTTGGTCTATCAAGTGATTGACCAGGAAATTACTGTGTTTGTGGTAGCCGTGGATAAACGGGAACGTGAGCAGGTTTATCGCAAGGCGGCTGGACGTTTGAAGTAATGGTCGATTGAGTAACGCTTCTGACGTAAACCAACCACCTGGCAACGTTCTACCCCTGAGCGGAAAATCAGCCGTAATTTATTAAGGCCGAGTGAGCGCGATACTGACGCAAGGTTGAAGCCATCTTCGGGGACGTTGATTTTTCACACCTGTGAAAGTTTCACTACACTCCCCACTTGAAAACCACTCCAGCACAAAAGCCCGATAACAATGAAGAAAATCAACAGAGCAATGATGCTCGGCGGCTTGCTCGCACTCGCCCTTGGCGCCCAGGCAGAACCTTCGCACCTGGACAGCGTCATGCAACAGGGACAACTGCGGGTTTGCACCACCGGCGACTACAAGCCCTACACCCTCAAAGCCGAGGACGGCGAGCATTCCGGCATCGACATCGCCATGGCCCGCGCCCTGGCCGACAGCCTTGGCGTCAAGGTCGAGTGGGTGCCCACCACCTGGAAAACCCTGATGCCCGACATGCTCGCCGGTAAGTGCGACATCGCCATGGGCGGCATCTCGGTCACCCTGGAACGCCAGAAAAAAGCCTTCTTCAGCAACATCCTGGACGTCGACGGCAAAATCCCGCTGGTGCGCTGCGAAGACCAGGCGCTGTACCAGACCGTCGAACAGATCAACCAGCCCTCGGTTCGCCTGGTCGAACCGGCCGGCGGCACCAACGAAGCGTTCGTCCACGCCTACCTGCCCAAGGCGCAATTGCAACTGCACGACAACGTAAGCATCTTTCAGGATCTGCTGGATAAAAAAGCCGACGTAATGATCACCGACGCATCGGAGGCGCTGTATCAGCAGAAGCTCAAACCAGGCCTGTGCGCAGTCAACCCCACGCACTACCTGCAATACGGCGAAAAAGCCTACCTGCTGCCCCGCGACGACATCACCTGGAAGCTATACGTCGATCAATGGCTGCACCTGGCCAAGGCGACGGGCAGTTACCAGAAGATCCTGCGCCAGTGGCTGGCGGTGCCTGACGCCAGGTAACGGACCGCTTTTTTTCGCACAAAAAAGGGCGCCCCCAAAAGGAGCGCCCTTCTTCATTGCGGACCGCATATCAATCGTCGTGCAGCAAACCTGAACCGTATTCGCCGAAGCTATTGCCGAGTGCGCTGCCATGGAAATTCATCTTGCCGGGGTTGCTATTGGTCGGCCCTGGGCCAAAGCCGGCCGGCTGCACCGAGTCAGTCGAATAATCGCGATGGGAGCTCACACCCGAACAGGCGCTCAACAACAAAGCACCGGCCATCAGCGAGACTTTGACGAGGTTTGCGATCATTTTTTGATTCCTGTGGGTTGAGGCGCGGGGGACATGACCTTTAGCGGTCATCCTATGCCTCGTCTGTGCCGGGCATCATGAAACTTTTTGGGGGGGGAGGGGTGACAGCGTTGGTTCAGGAACCGTGCGTACCTGGCGAGTGATGACGTCGATCTTTCGTCCCGAGCAGTTCGACGGAGCCAACTGGGAAGATGCTGCCAAGGCCCTCTACGATAGCCGCAAGTAGGTGCCTTCGGTCTGCCCCTTAGTAGGTGAAAACGGAGCTAACGGGAGGCAGGCACGATTGAGTCGTTCTACATGGTTGTCGCTCGCTACATCTTGCTGTTCCTGGGGTCGTCCGCCGGGTTGAGGTAGGTGATCCCCCAAGGCCCCGTGCCGTGGAGTTGGAGCACAGTTTCCTGTTCTCGACTGGCGCCGTACATCGACATGCCGACGGGAATGATCAGGGTGTCCCCCGGGTAATAGGCTTTGGCCCGTGCCGAATCGAATTTGTCTCCGGTGGCGAAGTAGAAGGTGCCCGAGATAACGGTTACGCGCTCGGTCACGGGATGGGTATGCACGCCGATTTTCGTATTTGCCGGCAGCTTCAAGCGCATGGTGAAGGGCTCGGCGGCTTTCAGGTCACCTTCAATCACTGCAATCATCACACCGGGCCCCATCGACGACGCAGCTGTCCACTTGAGTTCGGATGGGGTGGCGGTAATCAAACCCGCTCCCTCGGCCTGGGCGGCAGATGCCAGGAAGGCTGCGCTAAGCAAGGCCAGAAAAACAGCGACAGCTTTGTGGGAGCGCATCATAGTTTTCTCGTGTTTGGGGGCTGTGGGTGTATCGCAGCAGAGGCAAACATAGCTTCAATACACGGTATTAATGATGACGGTAGCCGAATGTTGAAGAGCGGATATAACCATTGTGAACAGCCCTATAACGCAATGGTCTTGACTGTGAGCTGTACGTAGGATGGGTTGAGCGCAGCGATACCTCTGATTCGACTCGTGCTCGCCAAGCCCCACCAGCCCATTCCTG
>NZ_JAHBCX010000063.1:0-16049 GCF_019955895.1 Pseudomonas sp. GL-B-12 | reverse complement strand
GTGTCAGTCAATGCATCTATCACTGACACTCCGCTTTCGCGAGCAAGCCCGCTCCCACAGGGTATGTGGTGGTCCTTAGATCCCGGCCAAGGCCAGATCCATCGCAAAATAGGTAAAGATCAAGTCTGCCCCGGCCCGCTTGATTGCCCCCAGGCTCTCGCGCACCACACGGTCTTCATCGATGGCCCCGGCCTGGGCGGCAAACTTGATCATCGCGTACTCACCGCTCACCTGATACGCCGACAGCGGCAGGCGCGAGGCTTCGCGGATGTCGCGGATGATGTCCAGATACGCACCGGCTGGCTTGACCATCAGCGCATCGGCGCCTTCCTGCTCGTCGAGCAACGATTCGCGCACCGCTTCGCGGCGGTTCATCGGGTTCATCTGGTAGCTTTTACGGTCGCCCTTGAGCGCACTGCCACCCGCCTCGCGGAACGGGCCATAGAGCGCCGAGGCGAATTTAGTCGAATAGGCCATGATCGCCGTCTGGGTAAACCCGGCGTCATCGAGCGCCCGGCGAATCGCCTGGACCTGCCCGTCCATCGCCGCCGACGGGGCGATCACGTCGGCACCGGCACGGGCCGCCGCGACGGCTTGCCGGCCGAGGTTGATCAGGGTCTGGTCGTTGTCCACTTCATGGTTGTGCAGCACGCCGCAATGGCCGTGGTCGGTGTACTCGCAAAAACAGGTGTCGGACATCACGATCATTTCCGGCACTGCGTCCTTGGCGATGCGCGACATGCGCGAGACCAGGCCGTCATCGCGCCAGGTGTCGCTGCCGCTGCTGTCCAGGTGATGGGATACGCCGAAGGTCATCACCGACTTGATCCCGGCACGGGCGTAGCGCTCGATCTCGCCGGCCAGTTTCGACTCGGGAATGCGCATCACGCCCGGCATGCTTTTGATCGGCACGAAGTCGTCGATTTCTTCTTCGACAAAAATCGGCAGCACCAGGTCGTTCAGACTGAACTCGGTCTCCTGGAACAGGCTGCGCAGGCTCGCATTGCGGCGCAGACGGCGGGGGCGTGCTTCGGGGAACTGACTGGACATGGGTATTCCTGAATTTCAGAGGACGAGAGGTAGGAGGTTTAATTCGAGATTGGTTTCGGGATTTCCAACCCGCGCACCACCGCCGGCCGCGTCAGGAAACGTTCCAGCACCCGCGTGACGTTAGGGAAGTTCTGAATGCCCACCAGATCGCCGGCTTCATAGAAACCGATCAGGTTGCGCACCCACGGGAAAGTGGCGATGTCGGCGATGGTGTAGCGCTCGCCCATGATCCAGTCGCGCCCTTGCAGCCGGCCGTCGAGCACCTTGAGCAGGCGTCTGCTTTCCTCGACGTAGCGGTCACGGGGACGCTTGTCTTCGTAGTCCTTGCCGGCGAATTTGTTGAAAAAACCGAGCTGGCCGAACATCGGACCGATCCCGCCCATCTGGAACATCAGCCACTGAATCGTTTCGTAGCGCGCTGCCGATTCCTGGGCCAGCAGTTGCCCGCTCTTGTCGGCCAGGTAGATCAGAATCGCCCCCGACTCGAACAGCGCCAACGGCTGGTCGTCCGGACCGTGGGGGTCGAGGATCGCCGGGATCTTGTTGTTGGGGTTGAGGGAAAGAAATTCCGGGGACATCTGGTCGTTGGTGTCGAAGCCTACCCGGTGAGGTTCATACGGCAGGCCGATCTCTTCGAGCATGATCGAGACCTTGACGCCGTTGGGGGTCGGCAAGGAGTACAGCTGAATCCACTCCGGATACTGGGCAGGCCATTTGCGGGTGATGGGGAATGCGGACAAATCGGTCATGGGCGGGATCCACGAAGACATTGAGAGTGACGATCATAATGTAGATATCCGCTCAGCGATCCCTTGAAGCCATGAATCTCGCTGATAGGCGAGATCAAAAGAGATCGCCACTGTTTCAACACCATCCGGTGTATTGTGTCCACATTTGTGCAACATCCTGTCGATAGCCTTCGCTGCAAACCCTTGAAGGTTACCGGCACTCGACCGAAATCGAACCAAACGGGTTCAGGGGACTCTGAGCACCACTCCTTTGAAACGGACCGGCTTCAATGACATGGAAAACACCCGACGCTGGACAATCGTGGTGTAAAGCTTTGTCAGCCTTAACCGAATTGCGCTGAAGATCCTTCTATTCATGAACCTGTTCAATTTTGCCAAACGCTTTAAACATCGCGCTTACCTTTTGTTGCCCGCCCTCTTGGTGGTCAGCGCGTTGTTCCTGTCGCTGGAGCCCGGCGCAAGTCGCGCCCAACCGATGGATGGCACCCAGACGCTGGTCTTCCTACGCCACGGGGAAAAACCCGCCGCAGGCCTGGGCCAGCTCAATTGCCAGGGGCTCAACCGCGCCATCGACCTGGCCACGCTGCTGCCGGAAAAGTTCGGCAAGGCCAACTATGTGTTCGCGGCCAACCCGACCCGTAACGTCGAGGAAGGCGAGTTCGATAATTCCTATAGTTACATCCGTCCCCTGATGACCATCAGCCCCAGCGCCATCAAACTGGGCCTGCCGGTGAACATCAATTTTTCCGCCAATGACACCAGTGACCTGGCCGATGAACTGCTCCAGGACAAGTATCACAACTCGGTCATCTACACGGCCTGGTCACACGGCTACCTGCCGGAGCTGATCAACACGGTGGCCGGCGAAGCCACCGGCATGGATGCGAAGATCATCGACGACTGGGAGTCCAGCGACTACGACTCGCTGTATGTACTGACCCTGACCTGGCACAACGGCAAGGCCAGTTTGCAGAGCCATGTGTACAAGCAAGGCCTGGATAACGGCGCTGAAGCCTGCCCGACTTGAGGCATGCGTTGTCTGAGCGGGCGCCTTCGCGAGCAAGCCCGCTCCCACATTCGATCTCCAGCGAACACAAATTTTGTGACCGCCGCTGATTAAATGTGGGAGCGGGCTTGCTCGCGAAGGGGCCGGCAAAAGTACCCTCAACCCTTCTGATTCACTCGCTCGCGCAGATACTCGAGAACCGCCCCTCGCTCCCCGGCAAACTCGATCCGTGCGTCTTTCTTCTCCCGCTGAAACGCATACATCGGATCGTAGTACTCGCACAGCAGCCCTTCGATCCAGCTCCGGTGCAGATCCACCGCGCCACTGCGGGCCTGCTCAACCAACGCATCCTCCATCAAAACCAGCAAGCGCCGATGACGTTCGCCGCCCAGGCGTTTCTGCACATTGTTCAGGCTCGCCAGCAAGCGTTCGGAAAACAACGCAAAGCCGTCTTCGCCATGCACGTCGATGAATTCGGCGCACAGATCCACCACATAATCGCGCAGAATCCGCTCGACCCGACCTTCCAGGCTGTCTTCCAGCCACACCATCGGAAACTGTTGCATGCCCTGGTACAGCGGCAACGGCAGCGCACAACTGCCCACCGCACGGCTTTCGTCTTCCAGTACGAACTGCTCGATGCCCCGGGCGCGTTTTTTCAGCACGTCTATGGCCAAGCGGTTTTCGAAGTCGATATTCGAGGGTTGGCCCGTGGCGCGTTTGCCGAAACTGGAACCGCGGTGGTTGGCATGACCTTCAAGGTCCACGGCGTTGCCCAGTTGCGTGAGCACCTCGGTTTTGCCGGTGCCGGTCATCCCGCCCAACAGGACGAAATCGCACTGGGTCACGGCTTGATCGAGAGTGTCCAGCAGGAAGGTGCGCATGGCCTTGTAGCCGCCGCCCACCCGTGGATAGTCGATGCCGGCCTCCTCCTTGAGCCATTGCTGGACTATCTGCGAGCGCAGACCGCCGCGAAAGCAATACAGCAGGCCATCCGGATGCGCCCGGGCAAAATCGGCCCAGACCTGGATGCGTTCGGCCTTGACCGCGCCCGACACCAGTTGATGCCCCAGCACGATGGCCGCTTGCTGGCCGTGCTGCTTGTAGCAGGTGCCGACCCGCTGGCGTTCATGGTCATTCATCAACGGCAGGTTGATCACGCCGGGAAACGAGCCTTTGTTGAATTCGACCGGCGCGCGGGCGTCCATCATTGGCCGGTCGTTGAGGAAGATGTCGCGGTAATCGGTGCAGTCGACGAACATCAAAACACCTCGACCGCGTTGCTCTGTCGCTCGACCAGTTCACCGATCGGTTCCAGGCTAAGGCCCAGTTCGGCGGCCACCGAAAGGAATTGCTCGTTGCCTTGCGGCGTCACGGCAATCAACAGGCCACCGCTGGTCTGCGGGTCGCAGAGCACGCGTTTGTGCAGCTCCTGAAGGCGTCCGAGCTTGCTCGCGTAGCTGTCGAAATTGCGCAGAGTCCCGCCGGGTACGCAGCCCTGTTCCAGGTAGTACTCCACCCCCGGCAAGCGCGGTACGCGGTCGTATTCAATGCGCGCCGTGAGCTGGCTGCCGTCGGCCATTTCCACCAGGTGCCCGAGCAGGCCGAAACCGGTGACGTCGGTCATCGCGGTTACGCCGTCGAGCTTGCCGAAACGGCTGCCGGGTTTGTTCAGGGTGCACATCCAGTCCCGGGCCAGGCCGATGTCGGCATGACGCAACTTGCCCTTTTTCTCGGCCGTCGTGAGGATGCCGATCCCCAGGGGCTTGGTGAGATAGAGCAGGCAACCGGCGGTGGCGGTGTCGTTGCGCTTCATGTGGCGCTTTTCCACCAGGCCGGTGACAGCCAGGCCAAAGATCGGTTCTGGTGCGTCGATGGAGTGCCCACCTGCCAGCGGAATGCCCGCCGCGTCACACACCGCACGGCCGCCGCGGATCACTTCCCGGGCAACTTCCGGCGCCAGCACGTTCACCGGCCAGCCCAGAATCGCAATCGCCATCAACGGATCGCCGCCCATCGCATAGATGTCGCTGATGGCATTGGTGGCGGCAATTCGGCCGAAATCGAAGGGATCGTCGACGATCGGCATGAAAAAGTCCGTGGTCGAGACCACGCCGCGTTCCTCATCGATGGCATACACCGCCGCGTCATCGCGCGAGGCGTTGCCGACCCAAAGCTTCGGGTCGAGGTTCTGCGCCCCGCTGCCGGCCAGGATCACTTCCAGCACCTGGGGGGAAATCTTGCAACCGCAACCGGCGCCGTGGCTGTATTGGGTCAGGCGAATCGGCTCGCTCATGGGGTTACCTCTTGGAGTCTAGGTAACCAATCCTACAGCAAATGCGCCTTTTTCTTTGTAGGAGATGCGGTGGTGAGCCGTGCCTCTGTGGGTTATGGCAGCAGAATCACTTTGTCACCGCTGCCTTGATTCACTTCGGCATAGCGCTCCAGTCCTTCAGCCAAAGGCGACTCGAACAAGCCTTGTGGCAGGGGCAACAAATCCTGATCGAAGAACTTGCCGAACTGGTCAAGCATCGACGCACACGCCTGCACCCCGTACAGCAGCGAGTTGATTCCCACCACCGAGCCACCCTTGCGATACAACGCCAGGGCCGGCAACTGCACGTGACCGTCCACGGGCGCCGCGATGATCGCGATGCGGCCGAACGCGGCCAGGGCAGGCACCGAGGCCGGCAGCCAGAAACCGGTGGTGTCGAAAATCACGTCGGCGCCGCCAGCATAGACCGCGTTGACCTGAGCCCCGAGGTCTTCGGATTTATCCAGTTGCAGGGTCTGGTAGCCCTGGTCCTGCAAATCCTTGACCTGTTCCGGACGCCGCGCGGCCGCCAACAGCCGGGCACCGCGCACCTTGGCCAAGGCCAGCGCGGCACTGCCGACCGCTCCGCCACCGATGACCAGCAATCGGGTTTCGGCCGTCACCAGGCTGCGTTCCAGTGCATCCCACGCCGTGGTGTACGGCACGCCGAGGCTGGCGGCCTGGGCGAAGCTCAAATGCGTGGGTTTGAGCGCCACCCCGTTAGCCGGCAGTTTGACGAATTGCGCGTGGGAACCGTCGGCGAAAAAGCCCAGTTCCTTGCCCGTGCCCCAGACTTCCTGACCGATCAGCGCCTGCGGGCCGGCCACGACAACCCCGGCAAAGTCACGACCGGGAATCCGCGGCAAGGTGGTGTAGGGAAAACGCCCCAGCACGTTCTTTACATCGCTGGGGTTGAGGCCGGCGGCCTTGATCTCGACCAGCACTTCATCGGCGCCGGGCACGGGCGTAGGCACCTCGACGTAGCGCAGGGCCGAGAGATCACCGGTTTTATCGAATTGCAGAGCTTTCATGGGCGTATCCATCGAGTCGAAAAGGGTTCAGGAGATCCAGCCAGCCACCAGCCCCCGTCCCATCGGCCAGAGCTTTTCGCCGGCGAGCATGCCGAGCAGGCCCACCAGCGCGATGGCCGGGGGTGCGGGGGAACGAAAGTCCAGGGCGCCGTAGAGCAGACCGACGCCCAGACCGATGGCCAGTGACACGAGGTAGTTCATGGCAGACTCCGGGGGCAATTGAGGTATGCGCCGAGTCTAGAGGGCGACGCCTTTGAGCATCGGCCAAGTGCTTCTGAATTTCGGCCAAAGCATTGCCACGGCGAATTCAGTCCTGCTGTTGCGTCGCAGGAAACTGCGAAGGGGCAACGCCCAGTTCACGACGAAACATATCGCTGAAGCTGCTCGGCGAATAGCCCAGCTCCCGGGCAATCGCGCTGACCGGTACGCCCTGGATCAACTCGGCCACCGCCGTCGCCAGTTGCACCTGACGCCGCCACTCGGCGAAGCCCATGCCCAAACCGTCCTTGAACAGGCGCGCCAGGGTGCGCACGCTGGCTCCGGCGTTATCCGCATGTTGTTCGAAAGGAATGTCCAGTGAAGGCGCGGCCATGACCGCCTGACACAGGTTCATCAGCCGTCGGTCGGAATCGTCCGGTAGCGGGATTTTCAGCAGCGAACGCCTGGCCCGCTTGAGTTCCAGTAGCGCCAGGCCTACCAACGCGTCGTAATACTCGGGCGCCTCGTCGTTACCCTGCTCCACCAGACCGACGATCAGTTCGCGCAGCAAGCCGCCGACCTCGATCACCTGAACGCTGTCATCCAGGGTCGCGGCCAGGGACGGCCGCAGGTAGATATTGCGCATTTGCAGGTCGGACACCACACGAATTCCATGAGGCACGCCGGGCGGCAACCACACCGCCCGTTGCGGTGGCACCACCAGTGCTTCGTGCGGCGTCTCGACCCACATCACCCCGCTCATCGCATACAGCAACTGGCCCCACACGTGCTCATGGGGCTCGATGTACAACCCGCGCGGATAGGTGCGCGCCAGCGGCTGCACAGGTACATCGGTGTCACTCAGGTCAGGCGGGGCGGCGAGGGCCATGGTCTATGTTCATTGGGATCGGGAAGGCCCCATGGTAACGAGGCACCGAACTTGTCGCCAGCAACCGCCGCCTTCCGACAAACCGAGTGAATTTTCCTGATGGCGCGCGATCCTTCTATGTACAACAGGGAGGAACCGGAGCTTTATGAACAGTGCAAAATTATTCGTCATTGAGTACACCCTCCATGGCGCTCCGAAGTCATTCATCATCCGACTGGAAAAAATGGATAACGCAGAGGCCTGGCATTGGGCGAGCTGTGACGCGGGGGTGGGGCGAATCCCCCGGTTTGGACGCGAGAAGGTGCAAAAGACCAGCAAGCCGATGGCTGAAAAATTCGGCGTGGAAAACGTCAAGTGGCGGCCGGCGAACTAATCTCTGGCAACCATCAGGATCGGGGGGGAAGGAAAATGACCGCGACACCCGTCAGCAGCCCTGCGCAGCTGGACTACGGTCTGGACACGCCAGTGGGGCGCATCAGCAAAAGCGCCGAGTGCCGGATCGGTCTGGAACAGGTCGAAAATGACCCATTTTGCTTCGCCATACGCGTCGAGGCGCCACTGCCGGAGGATCTTGAGCAAGCGAAGACCTTGGTGGTGCGGGTCGAAGGGCGGCGCTTGCAAGGCACCGTGCGCCACAGCGAACGCCTGGAGGATGACAGCCTCAGGCTGGAAGTGGAGCCGGACTAGGCTCCACTTTTGCGTGTGCCGTGGTTTTCAGTGGGCACACTTGCAGCCTTGGGAAGCGCACTCCTCGCCGTGCTCATGGTGTTTGGCGCAGGCTTCACAGCAGTAATGCTTGCCGTGACGGGCAATCGGATGTTCACCGAGCTTGCAGGTACATTTCGGACAATCGCAGATACTTTCACGGTCAATCATGGGGCTGACTCCTCTTGTGTGGTCGCCAGTGCTCAGATGCACACCGTAAGTGTAGGAGCTGCCGCAGGCTGCGATCTTTTGTGGCGAGGGAGCTTGCTCCCGTTTGAGTGCGCAGCGCTCACAAGTTTTTTGGGCCGCTGCGCAGCCCGGCGCGAGCAAGCTCGCTCGACACAGATGTTTTAATCAGATCCGGAACTGTCCCACCAGACTGCCCAGGCGCTGACCGAGGTCGGCCAGGCTGCGGGAAGTTTGCGCGCCGAGTTGGGTTTCGTCGGCGACGCTGTCCACCGCCACGGCAATCTGATGCACGCTGCGGTTGATCTCTTCGGCCACGGCGGTCTGTTCTTCGGCGGCACTGGCGATCTGTGCGTTCATCGAATTGATGGTCGCGATCAGCTGGGCCATGGCGTCCAGCGAAGCCCCCGCCTCGTTGGCCTGGGCCGAGGTGCCGTCGCCGGCCTCGCTGGAGCGACGCATCGCCTCCACCGCCGAGCGGGTGCCGGCCTGCAAGCGGTCGATCATGCCCTGGATTTCCTGGGTGCTGATTTGCGTGCGGCTGGCCAGCGCCCGCACTTCATCGGCCACCACCGCAAAGCCGCGCCCGGCCTCACCGGCGCGGGCCGCTTCGATGGCCGCGTTGAGCGCCAGCAGGTTGGTCTGCTCGGCAATCGAGCGGATCACCCCGAGCACGCTGACAATCGACGACACGTCTTTTTGCAGGCTGTCCAGGGACACGCCGCTGCTGCGGATGTCGTCCACCAGGGCATGGATCTTCTCGATGCTGCCGGCCACCACGCGCTTGGCTGCCTGCCCTTCTTCGTCGGTCTGCTGGGCGGCGACCGCGGCGTTCTGCGCACTCTTGGCCACTTCCTGGGCCGCCGCCGACATTTCGTTGATCGCCGTGGCGACCTGATCGGTCTCATGGCGCTGACGTTCCATGGCCTGGTCCGAACGGTTGGCCTGGTCGGACACCTGAGTCACCAGTCCGGTCAGTTGCGAGGTCATTTCGGTGATCTGCCGCACCAGGCCGTGGATCTTGTCGACGAAACGGTTGAACGAGCCGGCCAGTTCACCGAGTTCGTCCTGGCTGGTGATGGTCAGGCGGCGGGTCAGATCGCCCTCGCCCGCGGCGATGTCGTCGAGGTTGGCTTTCATCAAATGCAGCGGACGCAGAATGGTATTGGCCAGCAGCATCCCGGCAGCAGCGATCACCAGCAGCACCACCACCGCCACGCCGACGATGCTCAGCACCATGCCTTGCATGCGCTCCTGGACCTTGGCTTCGACCACGGCCACTTGTGCTTCGATGCCGTCGAGGTTGACCGAGGTGCCGACCGCCATGTCCCACTTCGGCAGGTATTCGGTGTAGCCGAGCTTGGGCACCAGCACCTGGGTGTTGCCGGGCAATGGCGAACTGTATTGCAGGTAGTGCGTACCGTCCTTGGCGACTTTCACCAGGTCGCGGTTGACGTAGACACCGTTCGGGTCGCGGTTGTCCTTGAAGCTCTGGCCCACGCCTTCGGGGCTGTTGGCCTTGAACAGGCGCACGGTGTTGGAGTCGTAGCCGAAGAAGTAGCCGTCCTTGCCATAGGTGATGCTCGACAGCAGCTTGATCACCTGGGCCCGCGCCGCCCCATCGCCGGGGGCGGCCGCGTCGTAGAGCGGTTTGATCGTGGTCATGGCCACGGCCACGTAGCTTTGCAGGGTCGCCTTGGCATCGCTGAGCAAGCGCTCGCGGGTCTGCTCGACTTCCTTGCGCGCCTGATCCTGCAGAATGAACAGCGTGGTCAGGCTGATGACCAGCGCAAACAGCAACACCGGGAGGACGGCAAGGGACAGGACTTTGGCCTTGAGGCTCATGCGCATGACGTTCACTCTTTTGATTTTATTGGCGTGGTTAAAAGCTTTAACGGCATGCCAAATCAAAAGTTGAACGCGATTAGAGGGACCATTGAAGATCCCTTGTAGGAGCGAGCCTGCTCCGGGCGGCGATCCGACGATAGCGGTGGCACAGTCAACATTTACTTGGCTGACAGACCGAAATCGCGAGCAGGCTCGCTCCTACAGGGCCATCGGGATTACAAGACCATCGCGGCCACCCAGCCAAACGCCAGCAACGGCAGGTTGTAGTGCAGGAAGGTCGGGACCACGGTGTCCCAGATGTGATGATGCTGGCCATCGATGTTCAGGCCGGAGGTCGGGCCCAGGGTCGAGTCCGAAGCCGGCGAACCGGCGTCACCCAGGGCACCGGCCGTGCCGACGATGCACACGATGGCCAACGGGCTGAAGCCCAGTTGCACGCACAGCGGCACGAAGATCGCCGCCAGAATCGGCACGGTGGAGAACGACGAACCGATGCCCATGGTCACCAGCAACCCCACCAGCAACATCAGCAACGCGCCAACGCCCTTGCTGTGATCGATGTACGACGCCGACGACTCGACCAGCGTCTGCACCTCGCCGGTGGCCTTCATCACTTCGGCAAACCCGGAGGCTGCGATCATGATGAAGCCGATCATCGCCATCATTTTCATGCCTTCGGTGAACAGGTCATCGGTGTCGCGCCATTTGACGATGCCCGACACCGAGAAAATCAGGAAGCCGGCCAGTGCACCGATGATCATCGAATCGAGCAACAACTGGATGATGAACGCCGCCGCGATGGCCACACCGGCCACCATCAGGCTCAGCGGGTTGTATTGCACCGCCACTTGCTCGACCTGTTCGATCTTCGCCAGGTCGTAGACACGCTTCTTGCGGTAGCTGACAAACGCGATCAGCAGGCCCGCCACCATGCCCAGGGCTGGAATACCCATGGCGTGGGTCACATTGATGCCGCTGATGTCCACGCCGCTGCGGGCGACGTTGGCCAGCAGGATCTCATTGAGGAAGATGTTGCCGAAGCCCACCGGCAGGAACATGTAGGGCGTGATCAGGCCGAAGGTCATGACACAAGCGATCAGGCGACGGTCCAGTTGCAGCTTGGTCAGCACATAAAGAAGTGGCGGCACCAGCAACGGAATGAACGCGATATGGATCGGCAGGATGTTCTGCGAGGCGATGGCCACGACCCAGAGCAGGCCGATCAGCAGCCATTTGACCTGGCCACCGCCGCTGGCGTGCTGGCGATCGACCATGGCCAGGGCCTTGTCGGCCAGCGCATGGGCCATGCCGGACTTGGCAATGGCCACGGCGAAAGCACCGAGCAAGGCGTAGGACAACGCCACCGTCGCCCCGCCACCCAGGCCGCTGTTGAAAGCCTTGAGCGTCGCCTCGATCCCCAGGCCACCGGTCAAGCCACCGACCAGCGCACCGACGATCAGGGCGATCACCACATGCACGCGGGACAGGCTGAGGATCAGCATGATGCCAACCGCGGCAATTACTGCATTCATTGTCATACCTCTGGGCAAGCGAAAAGAGTCCGGCCGGCAGTCTGCGAGAGCCGCCAGCGGATAAAAGGAATGGGTTTTATTAGAGGGCGCGCACTTTGCCGCAGAGTGGGCGCGGTGTCAAAGCTCGTGGGGACCCTGAGTGTGCAGTGGATTGCGATCTCCAGTGCCACCGAAGAGCAAAGCGCGGTGGAGGAGATCAACAGCCTGGCGAACCAGCAGCAGAGCCTGATGGATCAGTTCCGCGTTTAAGCCCCGCAAAATCCCCTGTAGGAGCGAGCCTGCTCGCGAAGACGGCAGCACATTCACTATCAATGTGACTGGCAGGCCGCTTTCGCGAGCAGGCTCGCTCCCACAGGGTTCCTGGTGTGACTTCAGGTGTGTTTGGGCAACTCGATGACGACTTTCAACCCACCCCACTCGCTTTCCAGCAACGACAGTTTGCCGCCCCAGCTATTGACGATGTCACGCACGATACCCAGCCCCAAACCATGCCCATGGGTTTGCTCATCCAGCCGCGCCCCTCGGCCGAACACCTGATCACGACGCTCTTCGGGAATTCCCGGGCCGTCATCTTCCACACTGAGTTCAAAGCCCTCAGCAGTCTCGGCCACATTCAGGCGAACCTCGGCATCCGCCCATTTACAGGCGTTATCCAGCAGGTTGCCCAACAGTTCCAGCAGGTCTTCACGATCCCAGGGCAATTGCAGGCCGGCCGGTGCGCGATAGCTCAGCGCCAGGTGGTCGCCGTGGATCATGTTCAGCGTGGCCAGCAATCCGGGGAGTTCAGCATCGCAATCAAACAGTGCGCCCGGCAACGCATCGCCGGACAACCGCGCACGATTGAGCTCCCGATTGAGTCGTTGCTCGACCTGTTGCAGTTGCTCCTTGAGGGTCTTGCGCAGTTGCGGGTGTGCGTCGAGTTGCTCGCTTGAAGCCAGGCTCAACAGCACCGCCAACGGGGTTTTCAGGGCATGGCCGAGATTGCCCAGGGCATTGCGTGAGCGCTTGAGGCTGTCCTCGGTGTGGGCCAGCAAGTGGTTGATCTGCGCCACCAGTGGCTCCAGTTCCACCGGCACCTGATCATCGAGTTGCGAACGCTGGCCCTGTTGCAACTGCGCGATCTGCTCGCGGGCCTGCTCCAGCGGACGCAAGGCGCGGCGCACGGTAATCCGTTGCAGCAGCAGAATCAGCAGCAACCCGGTCAAACCGAGGCCCAATCCGAGCTGTTGCATGCGCCGGAAGCTTTCGCGTATCGGCGTGTAATCCTCGGCGACGCTGATGGAGATCGGCAATCCTGAACGTCGATAATCCGTACGCAGCACCAACAACTGTTGCCCTTCCGGCCCCAGTTGCAGGTTGCCGTGCAGGCCGGGGTGATCGAGCACCGGCATTTCCTGATCCCATAAAGAACGGGAACGCCAGTGGCCGTCGGCGAAATCGATGCGGAAATAATGCCCGGAGAACGGCCGCTGATAGACCGGTGACAGACGTCGCTCATCCAGTTGCAAGCCTTGCGGTCCACGCACCAGTGCCGCCAGCAGGTTCTCGCTGTCATTGCGCAATCCGGCTTCGAGGTAGCGCTGCAACCCCATTTCGAACAGCCACAGGCTGGTTTGTGCCAGCACCAGGCCAACGACCACCATCACGCTGATCAGGCCCAGGCTCAAGCGGCGCTGGATCGATCTCACCGGGCTAGCCCGCCGAACAGATAACCCTGGCCGCGACGGGTTTCAATCACACTTTTGCCGAGCTTGCGCCGCAAGTGGTTGACGTGGACTTCCAGCACATTGGAATCGCGCTCGGTTTCACCGTCGTAGAGGTGTTCGGCGAGGTGGCCTTTGGAGAGGATCTGCTCGGGGTGCAGCATGAAATAACGCAACAGGCGAAACTCCGCGGCGGTCAGCTGAATGTCCGCACCGTCGCGCACAACGCACTGCCGACCTTCGTCCAGATGCAGCCCGGCGGCCCTGAGCGTTGGCTGGTTGACCTGGCCATGGGAGCGGCGCAGCAACGCCTGGATGCGCAAAAACAGCTCTTCGGGATGAAAGGGTTTGGTCAGGTAATCGTCGGCGCCGGCCTTCAGGCCTTCGATGCGTTCGGCCCAGGAATCCCGGGCCGTCAGGATCAGCACCGGCGTGGCCAGACCCGCCGCGCGCCATTGCGCCAGCACCTCTAGCCCCGGCACGCCCGGCAAACCGAGGTCGAGGATGATCAGGTCGTAAGGTTCAGTACTGCCCTGATACACCGCGTCGCGACCATCGGCCAGCCAGTCTACCGCATACCCCTGGCGGTTGAGACCGGCCAGCAGTTCGTCGGCCAGGGGCACATGGTCTTCCACCAGCAGCAAACGCATGGATCAGTCTTCCTTGTCTTTGAGTAAACGGCCGGTGGTGGCGTCGATGCCCAGTTCGCGGACCACGCCTTCCGGGGTCAGCAGCTCGACTTCATACATGTAGACGTCGTGTTTTTCTTCGAGCTCGGCTTCCAGCAGTTTCGCACCGGGGTAGCGATCCATCGCCTGCTGCAGCAGTTGCTCCAGCGGCAGGATCACGCCCTGTTGACGCAGGCGCAGGGCTTCATCCTGATCCAGATCACGGGCCATCACTGCCGAGCAAAATGCCAGAAGCAACAGCACCATCCGGCTGCCGGTGCATCGATTGAATAAAAACACCTTCATTACCAATCCTGATGATCCTTGAGAACCTGCCCGCTGACAGCGTCTAATTCCAGATCCGGTCGATACCCTGCTGCCGATCACCGGGATACCTGGTCGGTGCGAGTGGTGTGAGCTTCTCGAAAGCCACAATGGTACCAGCGGCGCGCAATCTCAGCGTTGCGTCGGGGCCCAGGCGAGCCACCTTAACCCGCGGAACTTAATTGAAGCTGAATTGCCATCATTGCTGACACCTCAGCCCGCTCCCACATAATCTGCCCGCTGAACAGACTTCGAGACTTTAATGACCGCCATCCACATCAAGTTCCCTTCCCTGACCCTCAAGGCCGGCCCGCGTGCCTTTGTGCGCATCCGTGACAACGGCTTGAACGCCGCCGACGTCGGCACCCTGCCTGGCGCGGCTGGCGGTCCGAAGGCGCTGGGGATTCAGGGTCTGGACCTGGCGCTGTTCGGCGAGTGGCTGCCGGCGGCACCGCGGGAACGCTCGCTGATTGGCGCATCGGTGGGTTCCTGGCGCTTCGCCAGCGCCTGCCTGCCGGACGCCGCCGAGGGCATCCGGCGTCTCGGGCAGCTGTACACCGAGCAACACTTTGCCAAGGGCGTGACCATGGTGCAGATCAGCCAGAGCTCACAGCGCATGCTCAATGACCTGCTCGACGGTCGTGATGCCTCGATCCTCGGCAACAACGATTACCGCCTGAACATCATGGTGGTCAAAAGCCACGGCCTGCTGGCCGACGATCATCGCGGCCGCCTGGGGCTGGGCCTGTCATCGGTCATCGCCGACAACCTGCGCGGCCGGGCGCGGCTGGCACGGCACTTCGAACGCCTGATCATCCACGACCCGCGCCTGGCGCCGCCGGTCAATGCCTTGAATGACTTCCCCTCGCGCTTCGTCGCCCTCAATGCCGGCAATTTGCGCCAGGCCCTGCTGGCTTCGGGCTCGATACCGATGGTGATGGAAGGCGTGCGCGACCTGCCGGGCGCCGGCGCCGGGACCTTCCGCGACGGCGGTCTGCTGGATTACCACCTGGACCTGCCCTACAGCGGCAACGACATCGTGCTGTACCCGCACTTCACCGACCGGGTGATCCCCGGCTGGTTCGACAAGACCCTGCCTTGGCGCCGCGCCTGCCCGGCTCGCTTGCAGAATGTGCTGTTGCTGGCGCCGTCGAAGGAATACCTGGCGCGCCTGCCCTACGGCAAACTGCCGGACCGTAACGACTTCAAGCGCTTCATGGGCGATGCCCCGAGCAGGCAGAAATACTGGCGCACCACCATGGACGAAAGCCGCCGCCTGGGCGACGAATTCCTCGAACTGGTCGCCAACGGTCGCCTCGGCGAGCGCTTGCTGACCCTTTAGTCAGGACAAACTGGTAAACTCGCCGCCTGCCCGAATCGCTGCGGCGAACGCCACCTGAACAGAGCTGAAAAACTGTGGAAATCTTCAAAGAATTTACCTTCGAATCCGCCCACCGCCTGCCCCACGTACCGGACGGCCACAAGTGCGGGCGCCTGCACGGTCACTCGTTCAAAGTGGCAATCCACCTGAGCGGCGACCTCGACCCGCACACCGGCTGGATCCGCGACTTTTCGGAAATCAAGGCGATCTTCAAGCCGCTGTACGAGCGCCTGGACCACAACTACCTGAACGACATTCCCGGCCTGGAAAACCCGACCAGCGAAGTGTTGGCCAAGTTTATCTGGCAGGAATTGAAGCCATTGCTGCCGGAGCTTAGTGCGATCCGTATCCACGAGACCTGCACCAGCGGTTGCATCTATCGCGGCGAATAATCTTCAGACAACACTGCCCCCCCTTGTGGGAGCGGGCTTGCTCGCGAAGGCGTCGGCACAGCCACCATCAAGG
>NZ_JAHBCX010000062.1:0-16061 GCF_019955895.1 Pseudomonas sp. GL-B-12 | reverse complement strand
CGTGGTTTGATCGCTTGGGACTTCCACGTCTCTCCTGACCTCAATCCCTCGAACCGCCCGGTGCGGACCCGCATGCCGGGTGGTGTGGCAGGGGTACGGTCTATGAAGGCCGTCCCCTATGCCGATTTGCCGTGTGTTCAGAATGGCTTGGAGGCGGCAGCGTCCGAACCGGACTGTTTCTGCGCGCTGCGCCACACCGCCGGCGGCATGCCGAACTGGTTGATGAACCAGCGGGTAAAGGAGCTCGCCATGGTGAAGCCGAACATGTCGGCAATGTGGCTCAGTGAGTGGTTCGGGTTTTCCAGATAACGCAGTACCAGGGCGCGGCGCACGTCGTTGATCAGGTCGCTGAAGGCACAGCCGTGGTCCTTGAGACGACGTTGCAGGGTGCGCACGTTCATCCCCTGGTATTGGGCGATCTGCTCTATGGTGGCGCGGCCCATGGGCAACAGCAGGTAGATGGCCTTGCGCACTTCGAACAGCGTCGAGGTACTCTCAGGGTTTTGCAGCGAGTCAAGGTAGCTCTGGGCATGACGGGCCATGGTCGGGTCGGCATTGAGGTTGATCATGTCGAGGCTGGCGGCAGGGCAAACGATGCCATTGAACTCGCTGCCGAATTCCAGGTTGCAGCCGAACACCCGCCGATGCAGGTACAGGTTGTCCGGCGGCTGGTGCATGAAGTTGACGCTGTAAGGGCGCCAGTGCGAGCCGAGCAGGGCCGAACACAGACCGAATGTCACGCCGATCGCCAGTTCCGTGGCTTGGCGGCTGGGCATCGGCGACTCGGTGACCATCTCTTCACGAATGATCACCATCTTGCCGCTCTCTTCAACGAAGATGGCCAGCGAGTCGTTCATCAGATGACGGTAGCGCACCATGACCTGCAATGCTTCGCGCAGGGTGCGTTGATGATTGAGCAGCAAGCTGACCACGCCGAAGTCCGAAAGCTGGCGCGACTCGGCCATGCTCAGGCCGAAGGTCTGGCAACCGCTGGCGGTGGCCGAATCTTCCAGCAAACGCACGGCGGCATCGATGGGGATGCGGGATTCGGGGTCTTGCAGCTGAGCCTTGTGCAGGCCTGCGACTGCCATGACGTCGTGCGGGTTGAATCCCAGGTCCTGGGCAACGTCCAGGTATTTGGTCAAAACGGCGGCGCGAACAAGCGTGGGCATGCGTAGGACTTCCCTCGGCCGATGGTGACGTTTCATTGAAGATGTGTTGCGCGATCAGGCGCTGTTCTGACGACTTTTGCGTTGCTCTCGGGGCGATCCCGGTGGAGGACTGCAAGTAGCGCGATCAGATTCAGGATCGTATTTTTTGCATCACCATCGAATTGGTTGTTGGACTCGAATTCACAAACCGCTGGAGCCTTCAAGGATCCAGAATCCTGGGCGGTCTACGTGTATCCGGTAGATGTTGTGGCCCCCATCAACGGAGCAGGGGCCACTGACCCATAGTAGGCTGCACGAGAGTGATGCAATGAGCGTTGCGGGACAGAATTTTCGCGTATTGGGACGCCGGTAGGGGGCCAATGGCTGGATCGCGGGATCAGAAACGTCGAGTGTGCAAGGTTCAGGCAATGTGGCTGGCCAGCAGGCTTGAGTTGCCCATGAACCTGTTTTTTTATTCAGTCGATAGGGGCCCGGATGCCGTCTTGCTCGCTCGGTAGGAGACGGCCCAAGCCGAGGGTGTCTTGCCAAAACGGCTGCGGAACCAGCGTGAAAAGTCACCGGCAGAGGAAAAGCCGAGGAGTTCGGCGACTTCATACAATCGGCGCTTGCTGTTGGCCAGATACTCTTCGGCAAGTTCGGCGCGTACAGCATTGATGATCGTCGTGACACTCTCTCCCTCGGCCGCCAGGTGTCGGTTAAGGGTGCGTCGGTGCATGCCAAGATGCTGGGCCACGCCATCGACAGAGCACAGTCCGCTTGGCAGCAGCATCTTGACGATCTGGCGTACCCGCTGCGCCGGTTCGTCGCGCAGGTTGGCCAACTGCATGTCCAGCGATCGCTTCACCTCGCGATGCAATGCGGGGTCGGCCGTGGGAATGGGCATGTCCAGGTCGCGCCTGCGGCAAACGATGGCATTGAACTCCTGGGAAAACTCGATAGCTGTTCCCAACACGCGCTGGTGCACTTCAAGGCTGGAAGGTCGGTCGTGAGTAAAACTGACCCTTACCGGCCGGAAGGTATGGCCGCTCAGGATGCTCAACGTCCGAAGCATAATACCGGTCGCCTGTTCAATCGCCTGGCGCCAGACGCCACGATGGCCCTGCATGTTCACACCCACATGCAGCAGGGTCAGGTCGCCTACATCCTCAAGCCACAATTGCACACCGGCGTTATGCAAGCGCGTATAGCGAAAGCAGGATTGCAACGCTGCGCGAAGTGTTGGCTCTTCGCGGATGAGTAGTGCGAGCATGCCAAAGTTGGAAAGGTGCCTGGTTTCCGCGAGCAGCAGCCCGAAGGCGTCCTGACCGGACAGGCGGGCGGACTCCTCCAGCAGCCAGCCTACCGAATCGCTGCTGATCATGATGTTCGGATCGTCGAGGACACTGGCCGGTAGCCTGGTCATGCGCAGCATGCGAAATGGATCGAGCCCCACTGAGCGGGCAACCTGCTCAAAGTCGGTAAGGCTGGCGCTTCGCGTCAAGGTATACATGCTTTGCCTCGTGTCCCAGTTTCACCAGATTGTGTCCTGAGAAGCTTAGTGCAGGACAGCCGCTCAGGGCTACCTTCACGCCGACAATGACAACAATGATGGAGGTAGATAATGGACACGCGCACCGCTACAGGTATCGGTCAGCCGCTCGCGGCAAGGGCGCAGGTGGACGCTAACGATCCTGATGCATTCAACCACTGCTTTGCCGAACTCAACGGCATTCGCATGCATTACATCGACGAGGGGCAAGGTCCTCTCGTCATCCTGCTGCACGGTTTTCCTTATCTTTGGTACATGTGGCGGCACCAGATCGCGGTGTTGGCCGAGGCCGGTCATCGAGTCGTGGTCCCCGATCAAAGAGGGTTTGGCCAAACCGATCGACCCGATGCCATTGAAGACTATGACATGAGTCAGGCCGTCGGCGACATGGTCGGCTTGATGGCGACGCTGGGCGAAACATCCGCGGTGATCATCGGGCACGACCTGGGCGCCTGGGTGGCCCAGGCGGCGGCCATGCTGCGGCCGGATCTGTTCCGTGGCCTGGTGATGCTCAATACGCCGGTGCCGCCGCGCGGCAAGATCAAGCCGACCATAGGTTTGCAGGCAATGGCAAAGGGCAGGGTGTACCACCACCTGTATTTCCAACAGCTCGACAAGCCGGACCGCGAGTTGGCCAGCGATCCGCGCAAGACCTTGCGCAGCGTCTTCTACTCGATCTCCGGCAGCGCTGTCGGGGCTGAACGCTGGCGCCTGTTCGTCGAGCCTGGTGAGCCCATTCTCAACGCGTTCACTGAGCCGAAGGGCGAGTTCCCGTCATGGCTGAGCGCGCGGGCGCTCGACTACTACGTCGCTGAATACACGCGCACAGGGTTCACCGGTGCCTTGAACTACTACCGTTGTCGCGACCGGAACTGGGAGATCACCGCGTTTCTCGACGGCGCGGTGGTACGCCAGCCGAGCCTGTTCATTGGTGGTGCCGCCGACCCTTCGCTCGAGCCGATGGAAATCCGCGGTCTCTACGAGCAACTCGACACCTATCTACCCGGACTGCAGAAGAAAGTGCTGCTACCTGGCGTGGGCCATAGCGCCGCTGAAGAGAGCGCGGATCAAGTCAATGAGTTGCTCCTGACGTTTCTCGAGCAGCTGGAGCGCTAGCAACGAGTGCACTGTGCGTGGTCGCGATCACTCGCGGCCACGCACAGTGCATGCACTCGTTCAGCCGGCAGCCTTGACCATCAGATGATCACCGAACTGCTCCCGCAGACGGTTCTTCTGGATCTTGCCCGTAGCGCCCAACGCAATCGTGTCGACAAAGATCACATCATCCGGCGTCCACCATTTCGCGATCTTGCCTTCATAAAACGCGAGCAGCTCTTCCCGCGTCAGTGTCGCTTGCGGCTTCCTGACGACGATCAGCAATGGGCGTTCGTCCCACTTGGCGTGTTTCGCGGCAATGCAGGCCGCCTGGGAGACTGCCGGATGGGCCATCGCAATGGTTTCCAGTTCGATGGAGCCTATCCATTCGCCACCCGACTTGATCACATCTTTGCTGCGATCGGTGATCTGCATGAAGCCATCGACATCGATGGTCGCCACATCGCCGGTTGGGAACCACCCTTGACCTGCGTGCTCGAGCAGCGGCGAACTGTTCGCTTCGTTCCTGAAATAATCGCGCACCACCCATGGCCCACGCACCAACAGCTCACCCGAGGTTGCGCCGTCCCAGGGCAATTCCATGCCTTCGGCGTCAACGATCTTCATGTCGACGCCAAACACCGCTCGGCCTTGCTTGGATTGCACGGCATAACGCTCTGCCGGGGACATTTCGACGTGCCTGGCCTTCAGGGCGCCGACGGTTCCGATAGGGCTCAGTTCCGTCATCCCCCAGACGTGCAATACCGCTACACCGTAGGTTTGCTGAAATGTGTGCAGCATGGACGGGGGGCAGGTGGCGCCACCAATGATGCTGCGTTTCATGCTGGAGAATTGCCGGCCGGTTTTTTCCACATGGCCAAGAAGGCTTTGCCACACGGTCGGGACACCCGCGGACAGTGTCACCTGCTCGGCTTCGAGCAGTTCGAATAGCGACTCTCCATCCAGGGCAGGTCCGGGAAATACAAGCTTCGCCCCGACCATGCACGCGATGTACGGAAGTCCCCAGGCGTTGATATGGAACATCGGCACAACGGGCAGGATCACGTCGTGCGCCGAACAATTCAGGGCGTCCGGCAGCGCGGCCGCATAGGTGTGCAGCACCGACGAGCGATGACTGTACAAAACCCCTTTCGGGTTGCCCGTCGTGCCAGAGGTGTAGCAGAGCGTGCTGGCGGCATCCTCGTCGAAAATCGGCCAAGCGTAGTCGGAGGATCCCTGTTGAAGGAGATCTTCATAGCACAGCAAGTTGTCGATGCCGGCGTCTTTGGGCATATGCGCCTGATCGGTCATGGCGACGAACGCTTTGACCCTATTGCAGCGCCCGGCGATGGCCTTGATCAGCGGCAAGAAGGTCAAGTCGAAGAAGATGTACTGGTCTTCGGCGTGATTGGCGATGTAGGCAACCTGGTCTTCATGCAGACGAGGGTTGATGGTATGCACAATGGCACCCATGCCGGCAACGCCGTAGTACAACTCCAGGTGCCGATAGCCATTCCATGCCAGTGTGCCGATCCGCTCGGAAGGCTTGACGCCCATGCGGGTCAGCGCGCTGGCCAGCTGGCGCGCGCGGCGGTGGCAGTCACGGAAGGTGTAGCGATGGATATCGCCCTCCACTCGACGGGATACGATCTGCGTATCGCCGTGATGGCGGTCGGCATGTTCAATGAGTGAGGAAATCAAAAGCTGCTTTTGCATCATCAGGCCTTTCATGGCATCGCTCCGTTCGCTTGTCTGTGATCGGGGAGCGAGCAGGCGGCCAGGCCCGGGTCAGATTTCGCGTCAAGACCGCGACCCGACACAGCCTGTTTCCCTCCCCTGAATGATTGCTATCCGGTAACTGGCCCGGTCGCCCCTTGAACCAGAGGCGCCGGGTTTCCCCATGAAATCCGGATCAGTTGAATGCCGTCAGGTCTTTCGGCGCGATGTCATGTTGCTCGCAGTAAGCAAGATAACGTTGCAACCCGGTCTTCCAGTTTTCCAGCGCGACGATGTTGTCGTTGCCGTCCAGGAACGCCAGATCGCCAGTCACTTGAACCAGCATGAGCGAATACCCGTCTGCGCTTCCTGTGCTGACGACTTCAGGTGTGTGAGTCGACGCGGCCGTCTCGTAGACGATGCTGCCGGGGCCGGCGATCCAGTCATGCTCCTTGTATTTCCACTGGCCTTCGATCGTGTAGACCATCACCGTGCCTGTGTGGTGGTGCTTGGGCAGTTGCATGTCCAGCGGCGCCTTCATCATGACGATCCATTCGCCGCGGATCGGGTCAAGCTTGAAGTACTTCAGCAGGACGTTTTCGGCATAGGGCGTAAAGGGAATCCACGGCAGCGATTCGCCATCGATGACTGCGGTGTCGACGTGTTCATAGAGCATGTCATTTCTCCAATGATGCGGTTCAGATCGAGTTTTCGTCGCAGCCAGGGCCGCCCGACAATTTCTGCTGGTCGGGTGCCCCGGTTTATCTGGGGGAGGCTGTTCGGATCAGGTGAGCGGGGTACCCGCGAGGGTGGCGCGCAGCATCTTTCTGGGTGCATTGCCGTAGTCAGCCACCGCGTAGTGCTGGACTTGCAGGTTGTCCCACATGGCAACCGTGTTGGTTCGCCACTTCAGACGTACCTGGTACTCAGGAATGGCGGCCTGAGACATCAGATAGTTCATCAGATGATGAGCCTCTGGCATGAAGTCCTGGCCGTAGCGGATATCCTCGAAGTTGAAGAAGTTCGAGAAGTGGGTCGTGAACGCGGAGTTGACGAACAAGACCTTTTCGCCAGTCTCTGGATGGGTAAGCACTACCGGGTGCTCAGCGGCGGGGTTCTTCGCGGCCATCGCATGACGTTCTTCGCGTGGCAACTGGGCGCCAAAGGTCTGCTCGGCACCATGTTTTGCGTACAGGCCGTCGATTCGTTGCTTGATGGCCTGCGGCAGGTTTTCGTAAGCCATCACCATGTTGGAAAACAGGGTGTCGCCGCCAGCCTCCGGCCCCATCTCGCAACGCAATACCGCTCCGCGGGGCGGGGCCTTCTTGTAGGTGACATCGGCATGCCAGAGGTTTTCGCGGCTGGCCTTTTCAACATAGCTCTTGGGTTTGCTCAAATCGAGATTGCGATACAGCATCAGCAGCTTGTCCGCCTCCGGATGGCTCGGCGCCAGGGGATGGGCTTCCAGCTCAGCGAATTGCGCGGCGAAGTGCTGTTGCTCCAGGGGGGTGATGTCCTGATCGCGAAAGAACAGTACTTTGTGCTTCAACCACAGCGCCCTGATTTCTGCGATCAGTTCGGGGTCCTGGGCAGCGTCGGCCAGGTTGACGTTGCTGAGCTCGGCACCGATGGCGGGGGAGCAAATCTGCACCTTGATCGAATGCTGGCGCACTGACGACCGGATAATGGCGGGTGCCGAGGGGGTGATAGGTGAAGGAGCGTCTTGGGTTGCGGCGACTTTTGTCATTGTTGTCTCCAATCCGTGCTGTACGGCGGTGCGCAATATGTGCATCCGCTATAGGTAACTGCCTCCTGCTGATTGGGCAGGGGTGGCGGTCCTATAGTAGGTATCCCGGGCGCGACGCCATGGGCGTAGCAGGACAGTTTCTTCGCATATTGGGACGAAGAGCCGAGTCCATGACTGGAAGGGATGACGGCCACATCAACTCGTCGATTGGCTTCCTGGCTCCTTTGATCACTGCCGTTTTGTCATGGCAATAGCCTGTCGTTCGCGGAGCGATGTGCAGATTGAAGGTGGGGTGGCGGTGATAGTCGAGAACTTGCAAAGAGAGAGAGGGAATGCCTTTGTTAAATCTGGTCGACAGGTCCAAGGGCTATTAGTTCACGAGTGTGACCATCACTTGTCTGTATTTTCCAAAGGAATCATTAAGTTACTCAGTGGTCATAGTTACGGCTGAACGTTGTCCGGATGAAAATTTCCAGCCGCCATAACCATTCAATACCCCGACGTTTTGGACGTTCCTATGAATCGCGCAGTCATCACGATCCTGGCCATTTTCAGTTTCTTGTTGTTGGGAGGCTGTGGCCCTCACTGGGATGATGGAGAAAGGTACGGCCGATATCACGACCATGATCATCGACGTGGTTACGACCAACGGGATGACGATGATCAAGGTTATGGCCGCCACTATGATCGTCGTAACTATGATTCTCGTAACTATGATCGCGATCACCGTCGCTACCGCGATCGCGACGACAACGACGACTGATGCATTAAACATCCTGGAAGGGTGGGGCGATTCAGAGTCATAGCGGTGAGCGGGCGCTCTGTTTTGCGAAAAATCATCGGGCGTCTGCTTTTGACCATAACTGCCGGTCATTTGTGTTTATAAAATCAGGTGGTGATTCACTTTTCCCATTGGTTCAAAGCCAATACAGGATAGCAATGGACCACAACCAGCCGATGCTGAGGGTGATAGTAAGGTAGATCACCACAAGCATCAGAGGTTGATTCCACATGACACACCTCCCATAACCGCTGCTTTTACATTGGTGCCTGGTAAGTTGGGAGCTCGTATGAGCAATAACGCAATAATCAAGCCATTTGAGTGAAAGACGCTTGTCCGCAAGCCTTGGGCTTTTAGCGCTACGTTCCAGGCTACTTCCTTCAGGCGTAAGCTGACCCTAAATCTCCCCCCCAAATATGGGATTCCCCACATGTGGAGGAACATTCGTCCGAATGTCACAGCATCCGCGCTGCTCCTGGATCGGCGGGCACTTCATCGAGCCAAACGAGCAGAACACACAGCAGTCACCGGGATTTGGGCGTAGCAGAGTCCTGCAATTGCCACATTCGTAGAAATACTGACAGGCATCTGTGGGCATGGCTTCCTGCTTGGCGAAGCTGCAATGCGGGCAGGTCAGCACGGATTCGAGGATGACGGGACTCATGGTTGCCTCATTTGTGCACGGTGGAGGGATAGCCCGCATTCGTCGTCGCTTTGGTCAGCGCCTCGGGATCGGCTTTATCGGGGTCATAGGTGACGATGGCCACTTTCTCGGCCAAATCGACCTTGACGGTACTCACGCCGGGCAGCTGCTCCAGCGATCTCTTGACCGTGATCGGGCATACCGCACAGGTCATGTTCTGCACGTCGAGCCTGATGGTTTCTACTGGAGCGGCCATCACGGATAGGGACAAGGCGGTGAGTGCGGCGATCAGCAGTTTGCGCATGGCGAGGTTCCTTCAATAAAACAGTCGGGCAAGCCACGGAACGGCCAGCAGGCCAAGTAGTAGCCCGGTGACGATCCAGAACACGGTCCGCTGACGTGTAATAGTGCGCGGACTGCAGGCCGTGCCCGCTGCGCAGACCTGTGGCATCAGGTAGAGCTTGCGAAAAGCCAGCCCGAGAAACAGTAGCGTCAAGCCGATGAAGAGGGGCCGGTATGCTTCCATTGCCGTCAGGTTGCCGATCCATGTGCCGCTGACGCCGAGCGCCAGCAGTACCAGTGGTCCGACGCAACACACCGACGCACTGATAGCGGCCAACGCGCCCGCGATCAGTGAACTTTTGCCGATTTGTTGCGCCATCGTCTTCTCCATTGAATCGAACTAACCTAGAGTGACTTTACACTCCGTACCTAGGTACAGAATCAAGAGGCGTGTGATGGCGACAGGAATGAGTATCGGCAAGTTGGCGCAAGCTGCCGGCGTGAACATCGAGACTATTCGCTATTACCAGCGACGTGGCTTGGTGGATGAGCCGCCAAAGCCGCTCGGCGGTTATCGGTGCTATCTACCGGAGCAGGTCAAACGGCTGCGCTTTATCAAACGGGCACAGGCGCTGGGATTCACGCTGGATGAGGTGGGCGCACTGCTGACACTGGATGCGGCCTGCAGTTGTAGCGAGACTCGGGCACTGGCCGTGCGCAAGCTGGCCCTGATCGAGCAAAAGATGGCCGACCTTGCAGCAATGCAGCAGGTGCTGGGCGGACTGGTGCGGCAATGCGATGCAAGCGGCGGCGGGGCCGTATGCCCTATCATCGATGCGCTGGACAGGGAGTGATGCCGGGTTGCAGGGCACCCTGCATAGGCGTCAGGCCAGCACCCCGTGCAGTGTACGCAGGGCCGGGCGTGCTCGCTCTGCCATTCACAGCTTGTAGCCAATCTGCCGCAACAGGTTCTTGCGCCACAGGATGTCTTCATCGCCTTCAATGTCTTGGGCACAGAAGCCATCCACTACCCCCAGGATTGCTCGCCCTTGTTGCGTCTCGGCGAGAATCACTTCGGTTGGATTGGCTGTTGCACAAAAAATACGGCATACCTCTGGAACCATCTTGATGGTGTTCAACACGTTCAGCGGATAGAAACCGTCGCCCAGGAAAATGATGAAGCTATGGCCTGCAGCGATGGCTTTCGCATTCTTCTGTGCCAGTTCGATCATTGAGGTATCGGTGCCAGACCATCGCACCAGGCATTTGCCAGAGGCTTCACAAAAAGCCACGCCAAACTGGATACCTGGCACGGCATTAACCAGCGCTTCGTGGATGTCCTCGACGGACTTGATGAAGTGCGTCTGACCCAAAATGAAGTTCGTCACATCCGGCTTTTCGATTTTCAACGTGATGAGTTGCATCTCAAACGCCTCCGTTCACGATGTTGCTACCAGAAACTGGCAACAAACCAAGCATAGCTACTCATTGGTTATTGCTCCGTCCACTGACGGCTTCTGGCCGATTTCTGCCTGTCCCGACGGGCCAAAATCGACCCTGAGCGGCCTGTCATGTCAGGCATCAATCGGTAAAAAAACAGTCACTCCCTTGTAGTTACACGCCTATCTGACCGGTGATTGAGCTGCTCGGCTTTTTACCGGAGGTCACGAGTTCAATCGGATCCGTTATGTAGAACAAGCAGGTAGATATGCAGGGTGACGTTCAATCTGCCTGTACCGATCAACTATGATTTTCGCTGGCGGATCACGTTGAGGGTAAACATGCGGAGCCTCGATTCTCTCCTTGAGCTTGGCAGCAAAGTCGTGAGCACTTTTTTCATGCCGAAACTGAACTCGTCTGATGCCAAAACATACAGACTAAAGAGCTTCGCTTTGACTGGATAGGTACTCGATTTTCACTGACATGATCATGTCTCCAGGGCTTGATCCAAGGCTTAAAAGTGGATTTCAGCGGTCTTGAGGCCCAAGTCTCGAAGCTCGGCGATCAGGTCATCCAGATGCCCGAAAGACTCGACTTCCTCGTTGTCATCAACCAGGAAATAACTTCTCCCGGCGTCCTTCTTGAAAAACACGATCCACTCCTTGGGGTTGGTCGGGTTTGCGATCACATGGGTGTCAAAGGTCACGCCTTCGGCATGTTTGCTTTTCACAGCTTTACGATTCATGTCAGTCACCACGCTACACGCGCTCTCAAGATTCTCTATTTGCAGTGCATGCCCGCCCAGCTCCATCTGAACTTTCTCTATAAACATCTCCAGCCGCACGAAGCAGTGGATCAAGGGCATTTCAATTATCACTGTATGTTAATATTATGCACATGCATCCACTGAGGATCTAGCCATGATTGCGATAGGTGAGGCATGGAAGGCTGGGTTGTTGGGGCGAGAGCATTGGCTGCGCAATTTGGTGTCTGGCGTGATCGTCGGGGTCGTGGCGCTCCCCCTTGCAATGGCGTTTGCCATTGCATCTGGCGTCAAACCTGAGCAAGGCATCTACACCGCAATCATCGGTGGTCTGCTGGTTTCACTCTTTGGCGGAAGCCGCTTGCAGATTGCCGGGCCGACAGGTGCGTTCATCGTGATTCTGGCGGGGGTCACGGCCAAGCATGGTGTTGACGGTCTGCAAATCGCCACGATGATGGCGGGGGCCATGTTGTTATTGCTGGGGATGGCCCGCCTAGGTGCAATCATCAAGTTTATCCCCGATCCGGTGATCGTCGGATTCACCGCAGGCATCGGCGTGATCATCTGGGTCGGACAGTGGAAAGACTTTTTCGGTTTAGCGAAGATCAGTGGAGAGCATTTCCATGAAAAGTTCTGGCATTTGCTCCAGGCGCTCCCGGATCTTCATATGGCCACGACCCTGCTGGCGGTACTTAGTCTTTTCCTGGTCATCACCGCGTCCAAAATTCCCGGACTCAAACGGGTACCTGGCCCATTAGTCGCAATGGCGGTAGCTACAGCGATACAGTCAACCTTTCATTTCGAGGGGGTAGCCACGATTGGCAGCGCATTTGGGGGCATACCTCAAGGCCTTCCAACGTTGAGCCTGCCTGAAATCACGTTGTCTCGCGTCATCGATTTGATTGGTCCGGCGTTTACTATCGCCATGCTTGGAGCAATCGAATCGCTGCTGTCCGCAATGGTGGCCGATGGCATGGCGGGCACTAAGCACGATTCCAATCAGGAGCTGATCGGTCAGGGAGTGGCTAACCTGGTCACGCCATTGTTTGGCGGCTTTGCAGCTACCGGAGCCATTGCCCGTACTGCAACCAATATCCGTAACGGCGGCACGGGCCCGCTGGCCGGCATTACGCACGCGGTCACGTTGGTGCTTATTATTCTGTTTCTGGCACCTCTGGCCTCAAACATCCCACTGTGCGCCCTGGCCGCCATTCTTTTCGTGGTCGCGTACAACATGAGCGAGTTGAAGCACTTCAAACGCATGGTCCAGCGGGCCCCACGCGCAGACGTAGCTATCCTGCTCATCACTTTCAGCCTCACAGTGTTCAGTGACTTGGTGATCGCCGTGAATATCGGCGTCATTCTTGCGATGCTGCACTTCATGCGCCGCATGGCCTCATCTGTGGAGGTGCAACAGGTAATCGAGCACGAGCTTGAAGAAGAGCTGAGGGCCAATGGGCACATTCGCCTGCCGCCAGGGACATTGATTTATACGATTGAAGGGCCATTGTTCTTTGGTGCGGCTGAGACCTTCGAGCGTGTCCTGGCGCAGACCCATACCGATCCACGTCTGCTGATTATTCGCTTGAAGCGTGTACCGTTTATGGATATCACTGGCTTGCAGGTGCTGGAGGAGGTCATTCAGCAATTGCACAAGCGCAATATCGTGGTGAAACTCTGCGAAGCGAACACGAAGGTGCTAAGCAAGCTCGATAGGGTGGGTATCTTGCAAGAAATCGGCACGGAGCATTACCACGCCGATTTCAACACCGCGCTGGCTAAAGCGGTCAGTCTCGCAGAGGGTCCGTCGACCCTCTAGAGGCTTACCGCCCGTGTCAGGTTATGACTTGGTACTGGCGGCATGCTTGCTTTTGGTCGAATAGGTGGCACCGTGGGTGTCCAGGTAGTCACGAATCAGTTGACGGACAACCTGAGAGGGCGTCAGGTCTTGTGCTGCACAGAGTTCCTCGAAGGCTTTTTTCTTGACGGGATCAATGAGCACAGTGAGGCGCGCAGTCTTGCTTTCCATGGGGTATTCAATCGCTCAAGTCGCTATATGTTAATCAAATTGTAATTGCCTTGTCCGGTGCTGTCACTGTGCTGCTCGTTACTTCGACTTTACTCACAAGAAAAGATTTGGCTCCCACGGTGGGTGATGATTCGGATCTGCTTCGACTCAGCGTGGATAATCCTCAAGGGGCGAGCATCGCGGGATTCGCTCGCCCAACCTGGTTATTGCGCAGCAAGCAGGGAGTCTTCGATTTCCTGTGCGACAAGGCTTTGTATCCGCCACATATTACGGTCCCGAATGCCATGCTCCTCCAGCATTGTCACAGTCCGGAACAGGTATTGGGCCGCCGAGCCCCAGTGCCCGGCTGCGCGAGCCAATACATGGGCCACCTTTTCCATGGGCAACTTTCCGGCATAGGCCATTCCGTCGCGTGCTGCGACAAAGGCTAATGCACGCACTATCCCGGATTCGGTTTTAACCGAAATCCAGCGCGGAACATTGGTCGGTGGGTTTGCGTCTATTTCCCGGACCATCAACAGTCCCAATTGCTTGGAATGGTCTTGCGTTGGAAGCCGGTATGCCAACCCGTTGCAGCTTCCGCCCCGGTCGAGGGCCAACATCAGGGCGGGCAACTCGCGCGTGCCGCGCCAGCGAGTCAGTTTCAGGCAGAACGATCGATGCCAGCCGAAGGCGGTGGCGCTGCGGCTCTCCAAAAAATCGAACTCCGGATTCCAGATCAGTGAGCCATAAGCAAAGATCCAAAGCTCCTGCGGTTTGTATTCAAACAACAGAGCCTCGACCATCGCATCAAACTCTGCTTCGGTGTGTTCGGCCGTGCCCGGTTCGGGTCCGGGATCGGGCTCAAATCGCTCAACGCGAGCGACGAGTTCCGCCGTCAGGTTTCGTCCTTTGGCGGGCGTGCTTCTCTGGGGCGCCATACCAGCCCTCCCACTATGGGTAGAAATTGAACCTCCTGATCAGAGTTTTTTCAGGAAGCCCAGTAGCAACTCATTGACCTCGGTCGCGCGTTCTCGCTGTATCCAGTGGCCGGCACCTTCGAGGATATGACACCCGCGCAGGCCCGGCAGTGTCTGCGCGAAAGCTTCGATCTGCCGCGGGGAGCCCGGAAACTTCAGCACGGCGTCGCGGCTCCCGGCAATGAACATCGACGGCTGCCGGATAATGCAACCGCGCCAAGGTGCCAGCAGTGCCCATGAGCGCGTCATGTTGCGGTACCAGTTCAAGCCGCCGCGAAATCCGCTGCGGGTGAACTCGCGGGTGTAGTAGGCAATATCCTCAAGGCTTAGCCAGGCTGGCAGGGTTTCGGGCTCGATCATCCCCCCCAGGAATCCCTGGCCCGGCTGCAGTCGGCCAAACACCGGCCCATCGGGCCCGTCTCCCGAGCCACTGAAGTAGATGCGCCGGATCGACGACTCGACGTCCCTTTCCAGCTCGGCCTCGGCCATGCCCGGCGTCTGGAAGTACTGGATGTAGAAGTCGCTGATACCCCGCGAGGCAAGCGCGCTCAGGAGCTCCACGCGATCCGGTGGCGAGAAGGGAACGCTCATGCCGACCACTGCGCGGAACAGATCGGGTCGCATCAATGCTGCGCTCCAGGCCACCAGCGCGCCCCAGTCATGGCCGACGATCACGGCTTGCCGCTCGCCGAGTGAGTTGACCAACTCCACCATGTCGCCTACCAGGTGGAGTGTGGTGTAGGCGTCGGGTTCGGCCGGCGCATCGGTGCCACCATAGCCACGCATGTCGGGTGCTACCGCTCTATAGCCGGCGGCCGCCAGCGCAGCAAGCTGGTTGCGCCACGAGTACCACAGCTCCGGGAATCCGTGGCATAGCAAGACCAACGGACCGCAACCCTGGATGGCGACCTGCATGCGGATACCATTGATGTCGAGCATTTCGAGGTGTGGCTCGTTCATGTGCGCTTCCTGCAATTCAAGCGATGGACCTCAGCAACCGCGGCAGGCTCGCCAGAGCCTGCTGTCTGCTGACAGAGAGCCGATGCAGCTGTGCCAGTTTCTCGGTATCGGTTTCCTGCAAGCCCCTGACCACCGCAGTCAGAAAGAATAAGCGCGACTGCCTGATCCAGCGGGTCAGGCCTTCATGCTCTCCCCAGCGTAGTTGGTTTCCCAGGTAGACCGCCCACATTCTGATCCAGTCCGTGGGAACGTGAGGCGGGGGGACCATCGTGCAAAGCACGTTCATTTGCGTTTGATCGTCCAGGTGGCTTTCCACATAAGCGATCAAGGCCGCGCTGAACAAGGGTTGGCAGCTGCTTACCATCAACAGGTTAATCCTGCCGCCGTCGAACACCTTCATTTCAGGCATTGTCGGGATAGCACTGGCGCTGCAGTCAATGTGCAGGGCACCTGGGCTCGTGGCGATGCTGCCTTGCTCGAGCACGATGCGCGTTGGCTCGATCACTCGCACCCGCCCCAGGCGCACAATGTTGTCGATGCGTCGAAGCTCACGTAACTCCGCCCGTGTGACGGTGGCGCAGCGGTAAGCAGTGGGTTCGACGGACTTATCCACGCGCAGGAGCTGGCCCGCCACCTCAAGCCTGGAGAACAGGTCCGGGATCGAGACTGCGGCTGCGATGGCCTCAAATTGTGCCGTGAGACCGCCGATTGTTCGTTCGAAGCTGTCGAGGCCAGGTTGCAGGTTGGCCCGGTCGATCAACCATGGATCGTTCGGCATGATCCAGCAGATGTTTTCGGGCGCAATACCGTTTTGCAGGCACCACAGGCAAGCGTCGATCCCGGTCTTGCCCGATCCCACCACTACGTAGCCAGAGTGTGGGTGCCGGATCTTCGGCAGGTCGTTCACTGGCACGCATTGCACGCCGGGCTCCACCCTGTACCTGGT
>NZ_JAHBCX010000061.1:0-17265 GCF_019955895.1 Pseudomonas sp. GL-B-12 | reverse complement strand
GTGTTGTGTGGTCCGCGCGTGGCGCTGTTATGGTTAAATCCCGCCCCTTTCCATGCTGCCTACCCGACCCGATGACCCCTGAAGCCCTCGCCACCCTCAACCAGCACCTGCTGACCGCACTGGCGGCCGCCCCCGCCGAAACCCGTCGCCTGTTCCACGGCCGTGGCCGCTGCTGGCCGGGGCTGGAGCAAGTGACCGTGGACTGGTTACAGGGCGTGGTGCTGGTGGCGCTGTTCAAGGAGCCGGAAGCGGCGCAACTGGAAGACCTGAAGCAGGTGCTGATGACGGTCACCCGGTCTGAGCAATGGGCAAAATCCGGTGCCCACACGCTGCTGTTGCAACATCGCTACCTGCTGCAAAGCACCACCGAGTGGCTGCTCGGCGAAGTCATCGAGGAAATGACCATCACCGAGGGTGGCCTGAAGTACCGGGTGGACCTGGGCCGCAAGCAGAACACCGGGTTGTTCCTCGACATGCGCTACGGCCGCGACTGGGTCCGCGCCAATGCCGAAGGCAAGCGGGTATTGAACCTGTTCGCCTACACCTGCGGCTTCTCGGTGGCGGCCATCGAAGGTGGCGCGACGCATGTGGTCAACCTCGACATGTCCAGCCCGGCCCTGAGCCGTGGCCGCGACAACCACCGGCTCAACGGCCACGACCTGAGCAACGTGACCTTTCTCGGCCACGACCTGTTCAAATCCTGGGGCAAAGTGATCGGCAAAGGGCCGTATGACCTGGTGATCATCGACCCGCCGTCGTTCCAGAAAGGCAGCTTTTTGCTGACCAAGGACTACCAGCGTGTGCTGCGCCGGTTGCCGGAATTGCTCAGCCCTGAAGGTACGGTGTTGGCCTGCATGAACGACCCGGCGTTCGGTGCCGATTTCCTGATCGATGGCGTGACTCGTGAGGCGCCGAGCCTGAAGTTTGAGCAGCGGCTGGAGAATCCGCCGGAGTTTCCGGATGCGGACGTGGAGTGTGGGTTGAAGGCGTTGGTGTTTAGGCTGGAAGGCTAAAGATCGCAACCCGGACACTACTAATGCGGATTCCGTATCCCTTCGACCCTGTAGTGGACACCACCCTGGTGACTCAACATAAGTCGGTGGGCTCCCCGTTTGGTACTTCCAGGAAAACCCCGCAGATCCGCAGACCACAAACCGTCCTGATGGCGATGCCAATTGATTGCTCCAGTACGACCTTCACGCAGACTGTTGATCGTTGAGGAAACGCTTTTGTGGCCAGGGTCAGTCGGATCATCCAGGATCGAATCCACCGCTCGGGTATCAATTTCCCAGTGCGGGATGGATGCTGGCGCTGCTGATGATGTGGCCGAGCCCAAACTGGAGTGTGATTTTTTTCCGGCCTTGCGTACGCTCGCGACAGAGGTGGCACCTGCTACATCAAATGATTCAACGTAGGGAGACTGCTCAGTGGATGATTGCTCACTCGGCGTATCTCGAATTAACAGCATGCTGTAGCCCAGCCGTTTGAGCCCTTTAACTGGATTGTTTTCCGTGCTAAGGACACGCCATGCTTTATCAGCGTTGCTTTCGGGGCCCGTATACCCAAAGATTCTTCCTGTTTGCGCACGGAAAAGTCTAAGCATTACCCCATCGTTCCCTGAAATATTACGATGGTCAAAAGCAAAGTTCGAAAACCTCGCAGCTTCCTCCCGCGTCAGCTTTTCGTGTTCTGCAAGACTGCTAGCCAGATTTCTAATGTCCTGACCAAACTGCCGTTCCACTACGTCGGTATTGGCGGCCACAGCCTCTGGTCGTAACTGTATATATTCGTGCGTTCGCACAATCCCGAACAGCGTCCCACCCAGCAGGGCGCCGACTGAAGCACCTGTCATGGCATTGCCCGCCAACCAACCCAACCCGGCCCCGATCAAGGTCAGCAAGAACACGAGAATGACCCCTCCCAAAATCTGGGTGCCCGAAACCTGTTCTCCGTTCAGCCCAAATCGATCAACAAAGTTGATCGGATTGTTGCCCACCATCGCATAACGATTGGGGCCCTCCATTTCCCCGGCGGGATCCGGACCAATCCATCGCTGTAACCACGGCGCGTAATACCGGTAGCCATAGTAGTAAAGCCCGGTCGCATCTCGCTCTTTACCCGAATAGCGGATGGTTTTGTACTGCGCCACCAACGCACTTTTACCCGCCCAGCACGCCGTGCCGCCAAAGGGGTAATAGTGCTCCTGAGTCCGCACGCCCGCCTCGTCGTCCAGTTCCAGCGTGCTGGAACCGAGGTGATCACTGAGGTTGTAACGCAACTGGTCACTGTGCTCACCTTGGGGCCAGTGCAATGCCCACACATTGCTGCGCCCGGCTTCGACGCTGATGACGTGGTGCTCTTCGCCATCGGCCTGGCGGTGGATTTCCAGACCGGGGAGGTAACGGACTTCGCTGCGCAGGGTCCTGCCGCTGCTGTGGGCGAATCCCGTTTTGCGCAAGCGGTGGCCGGGGCGGTCGTAGCGGTAGCATTCGTAGTCGTCGGGCTCGGTTTCGCGTTTGACCAACGTGACTTGGTGCAATTGATTACGACTGTCCCAGAGCATGGCTTGCCCGCGTTGCAGCTCCCGTTGATTGCCACCGGCATCGAAACCCGACGCGATTTCAGGCTCGCCCGGCAGCGAGCCGTCATCGCGCTGCGCGAGGCTACGGTTGCTTCGTGTCGAGGTAAACATCGAGAAGCCGGGCGCGCCGCTGTGGTGGCGGCTAATCAAATTCCCGCCCCGGTCATACTCGAAGCGTTGGGTGTAATTGCGCCGCTGGCTGGGGTCCAGCGGCGTGGGCAGCAGTGTTGGCAGGGCTGGGCCATGACTCGGCTGGCTGACCTCCCAGCCCTGGGCTTCGACCAGTTGATACAGGCTGTCGTAGCGGTAGCGGTTGATCGGCTCGATGCGCTGGTTGTTGAAATGGCTGACGGCTTGGGACTGGTCGTGCAGCCTGACGATATTACCCGCCGGGTCGTAGACGTAGTTCAGGTCCTGCAAGGGCTTCTGGTTTCCGTCTGCCGCCATCAGCCGAATCAGCCGGCCGTCTTCGGCAGCGTACTCGGCGTGGGTCAGCACACCATTGCCGGCGGTTTCGCGTTCGACCTGATCCTGGGCGTTGTAGCGAATGTCGTGGACCAAGGATTGTGGCTGCTTGCTCTCACCGGCCATTTGCAGCCAGACTTCACTCGGTTTGCCCGCCACGTCGTAGCCAAAGGTGCGAGCGTTGCCCATCGCATCGATTTGTCGCTGAAGCTCACCAGTGGGATTGAAACGGTGGCGGGTGATGAATGATTGAGCTTCCAGGTACTCCTCTCTGGCATCGATTTCGGGCGGCCAGTCGGGTGTTTCAAGCTCGAGGAGCAAGCGTTGCTCTTCAACCAGTGCTGAACCGGCGAGCCCGTAGTCAGCAGCCCAGTGTGTGCCCGCCGGATGGTCATGACGGATCACCTGTCCGCACTGGTTGTGCGCTGCGTACGCGGGTTCGGAGCCACCATAGGTCAAGCGTTCCACCACACGAAGTCGTTCCCCCGCGTCCTGTTCCGTGACGGTGATGGGCCGCTGTTGTCCGTCGAACACCGTGTGACGCTGACTGCCTCGTGCATCCCAGAACGAACAGGGCGAACCGGCCTGGTCCGGCAAACTCAGCTGCCACCCGGCATCGACGCTGTCCGTCAGCAACGGTTGACCGTTCAAGCCGTAGATCGTGGTCAGGTTCGGCGTCGGCGCCGTGCCCCACAACCGAGGGTCCCACGACTCGACCAAGCGCCCTGCCGCGTCGAAGCGTTGCCGGGTGATACGCGGATCAATCTCCGGGCTGTCAGGATGACGGCAATAGCCCACGCTGCGAACCGTCAGGGCGCGTGGATCGATGACCGACAGCGTCGGTGTCGCGGCGTGGTGGTGAGCGTTCACGGCATTGACGATCCTTCGCTTTGACTGAGGACAGACTGGGCCTTTTTTGGCCGGACCGAAACTGTAAGAAGTTACAGGTCGGCGCCTGTGAAATCGCCATCGTCGGAACGCCGCCCGGAGCAAGCTCGCTCCCACAATGAATCGCGCCGAATGGATATCCGTGGGTTGTCAGCCAGATCATGTTGACGGTGGTTGTGTTGCTGGTGGCGGTGATTCAGTTGGGTGGGGATCGGTTGGCGCTGGGGTTGAACAAGCGCTGACGAGCTGAAAGTCACCGTGCTTTTGTGGCGAGGGAGCTTGCTCCCGCTGGGCTGCGAAGCGGCCCCAAACCATTCAATGCGCAGTGTCAGTGAAATTCTGGTGTCAGATTTTACGATTGCTGCGCAATCGAGCGGGAGCAAGCTCCCTCGCCACAGGTGATAACAGACTTCCAGAGGGAAGTTTTCGTACAGGAAAATCAGCGGTTTTGCAGGCCCGTTCCCTTTCTTTTGCAGGACATTTCCTAGATCATTTCGCTCGCTTGCGCCTGCCATTTTCCGTGGCTAGTCTCGGTCCGTCACTGCTCATCAGTGATCGGGTTTAGTAGCCCGGAACAATAGGCGCATAGCGATTCCATGCTCATGTCCGGCAAATTTTGCCGCATGCAGAATATGGTGGCTGTGCGTGGGGCACCTTCGGGTGCACCGGTTTTTCCTATTGACCGGCCTACTAACCTGCGTACAGCCGCCACCCAATCGTTTAGTAGGCGATAAGTGATGGCTCCCATGCAGCAATAGGAGCAACACTCATGGAAAGATCCGTACCCGATCCACCTCCCGAAACCCCCACCAACGAAACCGTCACTGAAGACCGACTCAGGGATCGATCAGCGCTCTACCGTGCGATTGACTTTCACCTCACCGGCGACCAACCCACCCGCCCCGATGAACTGCGCTTTTACAACGTCAGCAACGACGTGAGCTTTGAAGATACCCAGCTCTATATCGCCGACCTGCTGCGTTGCGCTTCGGTCACGGCGTATCAGTGTGGCGATCAACTCAAGGGCGCTGATCGGGCCCTGGTGTTTTCGATCTGGCATTTACTGGAGATTGCCAAGGCGATGGTGGATCGGTCTATTGAATGTCTGGGAATGAAGCAGGGCTGAGCAATCGGTTATCAGTGTTATCACCATCGCGAGCAGGCTCGCGATGGCTCGGGCCGCGGTCGGACGCAACCGTCCACTCAGTCAGCTGAAGGGCTGCTGATCATCAGCGAGGCGCACTGGCAACAGCACACCCCATGACCGTTCAACGCGGCCGCAACACCAGCGCAAACAACTCGCCATGCCCGTTCACATTGAGCTTGTGATAGAGGTTGCGCCGGTGCACTTTCACCGTCTCCGGGGAGATGCCCAATTGCTGGGCGATGGCCTTGCTGGAGAAGCCCTGGAGAATCAGGCGCGCGGTTTCGATTTCCCGCAGCGTCAGGCGTGCGTCGAAGCGATCGAGCAAGGTCGCCAGGTCGCCGGCCGGTGGTTCGGCGGCCGGCCCTTCCAGCGGCAGCAAATCCAGGTGTCGGCGCATCGCCGCCAGCACCCAGTCACGCACGCACAGCAGGCGGCCCTGCTCCTCAAGGCTGAAGCGTGTCGCACGCCCCAGGGACAGGCCGAGCACGGCGCCATCGACGTTAACCATGAATTGCAACTCGTCCCCACCGACCACGGCGCTGAAGTAACTCAGGTAGTACTCGCTGTGCTGGAACTGGTCGGGGGCCACCGATTCGAGGCTGTGCAAACCGTCGGCGATGCCCGCGCAGGCGGCTTGGTAGAACGGGTCGAGCAGGTACATGCCGGCGCGGTAGTCCGCCAGTTCTTCATGTTCTTCGGTGCTGCCCTTGGCATCGAAATCGATCAGCAGGCGCGGCACATGGCCCGGACGCATCAGCGCTACCAGCGCGTTATCCAGCGGCACCAGCAAGCGCAAGGTATCCACCAGCGCACGCCAGAAACTGTCCCGCCCCACCGCCGTGAAAACCCGCGCCAGCCCCTGGTGCACCGGCAACTCTTTCAACAACGCGTCCACGCACTACCCCTTTTGAGTAACCCATGATGGGAATGGGTGAAGGCCACCCCGGTCGATACGCTGCAAACTCCTGATTACCACCGGCCGCAACAGGCCAGGAGTGCCGCATCATGAGTCGTCACCGCTTGTATTTCAATCTGGGGTTTGGTGCCTGTCTGGCGGTTTCGCTGTCGGCTTTTGCGGTCGAAGCCCCGACGGTGCACGTGTACAACTGGTACGACTACATCGGCCCCACCACCTTGCAGGACTTCAAGCGTGACACCGGGATTGCGCCGGTCTATGACACCTTCGACAGCGCCGAAGTGCTGGAAGGCAAATTGCTCACCAGCCGCAGCGGCTACGACGTGGTGGTGGCCAGCAACTTCAGTCTACCCACGCTGATCAAGGCCGGTGCCCTCGCCCCCCTGCCCCGTGCGCAGATGCCGGACTTCAAGAACATGGATGCCGATCTGCTGGCGAAACTGGCCAACAACGATCCAGGCAACCAGTACGCCGTGCCGTACCTGTGGGGCACCAACGGCATCGGCTACAACATCGACAAAGTACGCGCGCTGCTGGGTGACAAGGCGCCGGTGGATTCCTGGGACCTGGTGTTCAAGGAAGAGAACCTGGCCAAACTCGGCGAATGCGGCGTGGCCATGCTCGACTCGCCGTCGGAGATGCTGCCGGTGGCCCTGCACTACCTTGGCCTGCCGCCCAACAGCACCAACCCCGAGGACTACAAGAAGGCCGAAGCGCTGCTGCTCAAGCTGCGTCCGCATATCGCCTACTTCAACTCGTCGAAATTCATCAGCGACCTGTCCAATGGCAACATCTGCGTGGCGGTCGGCTGGTCCGGGGCGATGTTCGAAGCCAAGAACACCGCCGAGCAGGCCGGCAACGGCGTGAAAATCGCCTACAGCTTGCCCAAGGAAGGCGCGCCGGTGTGGTTCGACACGCTGGTGCTGCTCAAGGACGCCCCGCACCCGGAACAAGGCATGGCCTTCATCGACTACCTGATGCGCCCTGAGGTCATCGCCCCGGTCAGCGACCACCTCAACTACCCCAACGGCAACCGCAGTGCGACCACGCTGGTGGCCGAAGCGACCCGCAGCAACCCGGCGGTTTATCCACCCGCCGAAGCGATGGCGACCTTGTTCACCCTCCAGCCACTGCCGCCGGCTACCGAGCGCGTGCGCACGCGGATCTGGAGCAAGGTCAAAAACGGTCAGTGAATCCACTGCATTTCCCTGTGGGATTGTGGTGCCCGGAACATCCCTTTTTCAGCCACGATTTGAAGATGAGAAAACCATGAAACCACGCGCCCGCGACCTGAACATCCCGATCGGCCAACTGCAACCCGGCCCGCTCAATGCCATCACCGACGTCCCTGGCGTAAGGGTCGGCCACAGCGATGTACGAGGCCGCACGGCCAATGGCCGCGACATCCTCACGGGCGTCACCGTCATCGAACCGCGCGCCGGCTCCACCAGCCAACAACCCTGCTTTGCCGGTGTGCATGTGCTCAACGGCAACGGCGATGCCACGGGGCTGGAGTGGATTCGCGAGGCCGGCTTGCTGACCAGCCCCATCGCCTTCACCAACACCCACAGCCTGGGCGTGGTGCGCGACGCGCTGATCGTGCTCGACCGCGAGCAGCAGCCGGATGACGGGCGCCTGTACTGGAACATGCCGGTGGTGCTGGAAACCTTCGACGGCTTGCTCAACGACATCAACGGCTTTCACGTGAAACCGGAACACGTGGCACAGGCCGTGCGCTCGGCGACGGGTGGCCCGGTGGCCGAAGGCAATGTCGGCGGTGGCAGCGGCATGATCTGCCACGAATTCAAGGGCGGCATCGGCACCGCGTCGCGCCGCTTGAACAGCGCCCAGGGCGGCTGGACGGTGGGGGCGATTGTTCAGGCCAACCACGGCATCCGCCATGAACTGCGGGTCGATGGCTACCCGGTCGGGCGCTATATGGAACAGGTCGATTCGCCGTTCCTCAAGGCCTCGCTGCCCCATCCGGGCATGGGTTCGATCGTGGTCTGCCTGGCCACCGATGCGCCGTTGCTGCCGCACCAGTGCACCCGCCTGGCCCAGCGCGCCAGCCTCGGCCTGGCCCGCACCGGCGGCGGCAATGAAGACCACAGCGGCGACATCTTCATCGCCTTCGCCACCGGTAACGATCACGTGCCACCGGCTGCCTACGAGAGCAAGAAAGCACCGACCACCCACAACCTGAGCATGGTCAACAACGACCACATCAGCGAGCTGTTCCTGGCCGCCACCGAAGCTGTGGAAGAAGCCATCATCAATGCCCTGCTCGCCGCCGAAACGGCCGAAGGCAACGGACATGGAGTGCAGGGGCTGGATGCCGAAACCCTGCTCAAGGCGTTGCGTCGCGCCGGCTGGCCGGGGGATGCGACTAGCGGTACTTGAGTGAAACACTAGGTCTTTTTAGGATGAACTTACGCAGCCGCTTGTTTGTGCAAGCCGCTGCGTAGGTGGTGAGTGAACTGAACCACTATCAAGCTCACCGCTTGCTTCATGCGCATCTTGAGCCTCACGGCTCCACTTCCTCCCCATCAAGAGCTTTGAGGCTCTTTTTTTACCTCCGAAAAACACACATTCCCCACAGGGGGGATTTTCATTGTGCTTCGCTGGTGCACAACGACCGCCACGCCGCCTCCGCCAGCATGTCCCGGTACGCCTTCGGGCTGCCCTTGACCCGGCCCGACAACCAGGCGCGGCAGTAACTGTCTGCCTGGCCGACGATCAGCGACGGGATCAACTCCGCCGGGAAACTCCCCAGTTCATTACCCTGCGCCCCCAGCCATTCCAGCAACTGCCTGTTGCGCGTCTTGTTGCGGGTGGCGAGTTCGTCCTTGAACAGCCCCTTGGTGACGGCAAACCGCGCGTGGTACTGGAACCGCGCCCACTCCGGCTGGCTATCGACCCAATCCACATAACTGTGCACCAGCGCATGCACCCCTGCTTGAGTGGTTTGAGCCTCGGCGAGATAGCTGTCGCGCAAGCGGGCCTGATCATCGAGGGCGGTAAAAAACAGCGCCGCCACCAGGCCTTCCTTGTTGCCGAAATGGTGATAGATCGCACCGACACTGGTATCGCATTCGGCGCGGATCATTTCGATGGTCGTGGCCTCGATCCCCTGTTCGTTGAACAGGCCGAGGGCCTTTCTAAAGATGTCGCGCTTGAGTTCGGCGCGTCGTCCGGGGTAGCAGCGTTCGAGCAGATCGGCGGTTTCCATGCGCAAAGACAGTCCGGAAAAGTCATAGGTGAGGGCTGGCGGTTACCAGCGAACAAGTGGCGCTAGGTTGACAGATTTCCCTTCGACAGAATACTGTTCCGCCACAGAACATTATTCTGTTTAGGAACATTATTCTGCAAACCGTCATCCTCAAGAGGCAAAAAAATGAGTCAGTTCCTCAGCATGTTCAACAGCGCAGGCCCAGAAGCATTCAGCAAAATGGCCTGCCAGGTGGCGCCCTACTTCTCCACCATCAACCCGCTGGTCAAGGACCTGCGCAAAGGCTCCGCCACCGTGCACGTACCGTTTGCCCGGGAAATCACCAATCATTTGGGTACGGTGCATGCGATTGCCATGTGCAACGCCGCCGAACTGGCCGCCGGGATGATGACCGACGTTTCCATTCCCGCTGGTGCACGCTGGATTCCCAAAGGCATGACCGTGGAATACCTGGCCAAGGCCAAGAGCGATGTGACGGCGGTAGCCGAGGGGGACGCAGTGGACTGGACCACCGAAGGCGACAAGATCGTGCCGGTGGACATTCACGATGCCGAGGGCAAGAAGGTCTTCACGGCGCGGATAACCATGAATGTGAAGCTGGCCTGACACTGATTGAAAGGACAGGTAAAGCGCGGACCAATGTGGGAGCGGGCTTGCTCCCACAGGGGAGTTGTGGTGTTTAGGAGAGTTCGGTCAGACCAGGCGCAATCGAGGTCCGCTAGCTGGTATGGCATCTTCTCCGAGCCGCCCCCGCACAAACTCCTGAGCCTTGCGCGTCAACTGGTCCAGATGCCGGTCGCGCTGTTTTTCCGCGTCGGTCATGGCCCGCTTGCCATGCTTTTGCAGCAGGTAGGTATGAATCTGCCGCACTTCCAGCGAGCTGTAGATCGACGCCACATCCAGCAGCGCCATCAAGCCATCGGTGGCGTAGTCGCGGGTGTTCATCAACACCTGGGTCGCACGCACGCCCACCACCTCAAAGCCCATCGCCTCGAAATACGGCACCTTGGCCACCGCGCAGGTCAGCTCGGCATGGGGATAGCGACCGACCATTTCCCGCAGCATCCGCCGGGCCACGCCCTGGCGCCGATACTCGGCCTGCACCGCCATGTACGCCACGCCGCAGGCCTCGGGGTCGTCCTGCACCGGCAGGTACAGCACAAAGCCAGTCACCTTTTGCGGGTCGTCTTCGTCCGTGGCAACGATCAACTCCACGGCAATGCCTTTTTCACCGTTCAGCGCCTCCAGATACAGGTGCACCTCATAGCCGATCGCGTATTGATAGAGGTTGTACAGCAGGTTGCTGGGCGGGATCGCGACCATGCTGATGTCGGTCAGGTTGTCGACCACCATCTGCAGGATCTGGCTATTGATGTGCTCGGGGCACGGGGTCTTGAAGTGGCTGATCAGGGGCATTGCAGTGACAGGCTCCGGGGGCAAGGGCCGCCTATCATAGCGCGCCTGACACCTGCGGTCCGAATGGAGGCGTTGCGTTTTCGAGGCTGACAGCAGAGTCAGGCACACTTTGTGCTGGGTGAGCAGGGGGCTTCGCGAGCAGGCTCGCTCCCACAGGGGACTGCGGTTTTGCCCACTCCTCGATCTCCTGTGGGAGCTCGCCTGCTCGCGAAAGCGTCCACCATCACAACAGCCTTTGGTGTGGGTGGGGGGGAATCGGTGGGTGAAGGCCCCCAACTGTGAGGATTGCCACCCATTGCGCCACTACGACCAAAGTCCAATCCATCAAGCGTTTGATATCAAACAGCTATTTGTTTCCCCCGGATCTCCTCGCGCTTGGCGCACCTCTTGCATCGAGCGAATTGCGAATTGCGAACGTCTGCCACACCGGCGTGCCCCCGAGGGGAACAACATGAAAAAAATGCCTGACCTCAAATCGCTCGGTTTTTTCTGCAAACCGGGCATCGCCGCTGTGATGCTGATCAACATCAGCCTCGGCAACGCCAACGCCGTACCGCTGGATGATTTCGGCCCGCCCCCCCCAACGGACCCTTCGGCATATAGCAATCCCCCGGCCGACCTCAAAGCTGCGGCGGATGCCTTACGGGCCATGCCACCCGTCAACCAGGGCGCCATCGCCCTGCCCAATGGCGCTTTTGGTACCCGCCTCACCACGCCAACGACCGACAACGTGCTGCCTCCAGCCCTGCAGACATCATTCAAAATCCCCACCAATGGCAAACCCAGCCCATTGTTCGGGGCCCAGCCGTACACTCAGCAACTGCTGCTGTTCGAAGAATTCGGCACGGAAAAACTCGACCCGACTCTGCCGGCACCGCCCCTGACCTTCCCGGTTCCGCTCGTCGGCCCGGCGCCCACGCAGGACCCGAACAACATCGCCCGCAGCGGCCCTTCGCCCACGGCGCTGGTAGCCTTCATGCGCCAGCCGGGGCTGTACCCGTTTCCGTCGCAGTATTCCAACGTGCTGGACCGCAACCCGTGGAAAGCGCAGATCGAAGCCTTCCTCAACCGCCATCCGGTCGGCTCACCGGCCGAAGGTCGTCCACCAGGAAAAGGCTGGTCGCATCAGCGCTGGAACGAGTTTTACCCACAGGTCGGCTTCAAAACCGCTCAAGCGGGCGCCCAGCTCAACAGCGGCATGCGCGACCGCCGACAGTTGCACAACTACGCCGTCGGTGAGTTCGGGCCTGGCGGGCTCTACAACCAGACCTCGAGCACCCCGATCATTGCGGGCACCACCAAAGGCATAAATGTTCGTTTTCACCCCAACATGCCGATTCAGAACCACAAGGCGCTCTGGACCTTCGACGGCACCTTTCCGCCAAAACTGTTGATGGTGCGTTACGGTCAAGCCGCGCTGATGCGCCACTACAACGCCCTGCCGATCGATCCGGCGGCCAACATGGGGTTTGGCCTGCACACACTCACCACCCACGAACACAACGGCCACTCCCCGGCCGAAAGCGATGGCTTTTCCGGTGCGTTTTTCTTTCCGGGACAGTACTACGACTATCGCTGGCCGATCCAGTTGGCCGGTTACGACACCATCAACACCAGCGCTCAGGATCCGCGCGCGGCGTTCCCTTGCGCCCCGGGCGAAACCCTGTTCGTCAACGATGCCACTCCGGGCCTCAAGACGTGCAACAACGGCAGCATCAAGATCCGTGGCGACTGGCGCGAAACCATGAGCACCCACTGGTTCCATGACCACATGGTCGATTTCACCGCGCAGAACGTCTACAAGGGCAACGCGGTGATGATGAATTACTACAGCGCCGTGGACCGTGGTAACGAAGCCTTCGAAGACGGCGTCAACCTGCGCCTGCCCAGCGGTTCGGCGATGCCTTGGGGCAACCGCGACTACGATGTGAACCTGATGATTGCCGACAAGGCCTGGGATCAGAACGGCCAATTGTGGTTCAACCCGTTCAACACCGACGGCTTCCTCGGCGATCAGGTCCTGGTCAACTGGCAGTACCAGCCGCGCCTGAACGTGCGGGCGCGCAGCTATCGCTTCCGCATCCTCAATGGCTCGGTGTCGCGCTACTTCAGGATCGCGCTGGTGCGTGAAGTCGCCGGCACCGGCGGCGAATTCCCCGGCCCGGCCGGTTCTGGCCTGTCTTATACCCGCGTGCCGTTCCACTTGATCGCCAACGACGGCAACCTCATGGAACACGCCGTGCCGTTCGACGGTAGCATGGACCTGGAAGGTAACGGTGACATGCAGAACCACAACGCCATCCTGCCCACCATGGGCATCGCCGAGCGTTACGACATCATCGTCAACTTCGCGAAAAACGGAATCAACACCGGCGACAAGCTGTACTTCGTCAACCTGATGGAGCATCACGACGGCAAGGGGCCGGAGGCTACACTGCTGAGCCTGGCCGATGTCCTGTCCGGCACATACAAGGCGGTGCTCAAACTGGGCAGCAAAGGGCTAGAGTGGGACGCCGGCGACCCGGGGGTGGGCAAGTTCATGCAGATGGTGGTCCAGCCTTATGCCGGCCAGGACGTTAGCATGAACCCCGCCGACTACGAACCCGCCAAACCGGGCAAACCGGCCGGCAAGACCATGATCCCGCTGACCCTCAACCGCGATGATCCGGCGGTGCAGGCCAAGCTCAAGGTGGCGCGGCATCGCGAGTTCATCTTCGGCCGCTCCGACGGCACCGACGAAGCCCCCTGGACCATCAAGACCGACGGTGGTCAATTCGGCTTCCCCATGGACACTCGAATCATCAGCGCCGCTCCGCAACTGGCTAACGGCCCGACCCCTGCCGGGTTCTCCGGCGACGGCACCCTTGAGGTGTGGAAAATCAAGAGCGGCGGCAACGGCTGGAACCACCCGGTCCACGTGCACTTCGAAGAGGGGATCGTCCTCCACCGCGATGGCAACCCACCGCCGGAATGGGAAAAGTGGGCGCGCAAGGACGTCTATCGCATCGGCGAGGGCATCGACAGCTCGGTGGATGTGGAAATGGCGATTCACTTCCGTGAATTCGCCGGGACCTACATGGAGCACTGCCACAACACCCAGCACGAGGACACGTCCATGTTGCTGCGCTGGGATATCGAGCACCCCGGCCAGTTCCAGTTGATGCCAGCGCCCCTGCCCGGCTGGGACGGCGTCACCTACGTCAATTCCTCCGCGTTGCCGACCTTCCGCACTGGCGATACCCGTGCCAATAACGATGGCGATAACAAAAACCCGATCGCCAACCCCGACAGCGCCGTCAGCAACAACGGCCAACCGCTGACCATCAACGTCCTGGCCAACGACAGCGACCCTGACGGTAACGTGCCACTTAAAGTGGTGGGGCTGGAGCAACCGGACTCCGGCAAGGGCGTGGTCAGCACCGATGGTACGCGCGTGACCTACACACCACCGGCCACGGTCCCCGCGCCGTTCACCGCGACCTTTACCTATAAAGCCGCCGATACGAAGGGCGCGGAGTCGGCATCGGCAACGGTGTCCGTGGCGGTCTCGGCAGCGGTCAACGAGAGCCTGATCGTCACCAGCGCTACCGTCACCGCCCGCAGCAACAGCCGCTGGTATTGGGTCCTGTCCGGCACCACCTCCCGTGGCACGGGCAATACCATCACGGCGACTGCCACGGTTACAACCGGTACGGTGAACCTTGGCACCGCCACCCTGACGCCTACGGCGACAGGCGCACGCTGGAATATAGCGGTGACAACCGTCGGCAGTGGCCCGTCGCCTAGCCCGACGGCGACCGTCAAATCATCCCTCGGCAAAACCGTGACGGTGCCAATAGTGGCGAACTAGAGCGGATTGATCGGCGCCCGGTCCATGCAATGTGGATCGGGCGCTTTTTTTTGCGGATCGTACGGTGGTGCCGAGGTGGGGTTTACTGACTATCGGTTCTATCCGCAAAGCGCCTGGCATTTGCGCTGACGGTCACCTTTGCGGCGCCACCATCCGAAAGCGGATATTGATCTCGTTGGACACCACACTGTCCGCCCACTCGCCCTCGCCTATCTTGAAGTCGTTACGCTTGAGGACCAGTTCACCATCGAAGATGCCAATGGAGCTCTCCGATTTCAGCAGCACCGGCACACTCACTTCCCGAGTGAGCCCCCGCAGGGAAAGCTTGCCGGTGATGGTGTAGCGGTTATTGCCGAGGGCTTTGATGGACGTCGATTCGAAGGTCGCCACCGGATAAGTCGCCGTATCGAACCACGCAGGTTTTTGCAGTTCGGTATTGGCGTCGCTGCTACCGGCGTCGATGCTGTTCAGGTCGATGGTCAGCGTGGCATGGGCGGCGCCAGGGTTATCGGTGTCGAAGTCGAGATTGGCCTCGAACTTGCCGAAGGTGCCGTAGCTTCGCGAACCCATCTGCTGATAGGTGAAACTCAAGGTGCTGGCCTTGGCGTTCACTTTCTTGTATTCCACGGCTTCAGCGAACGGCACCAGGCCGAACACCAACGTTCCGGCCAGAGCGACGCAACGCGCGGATCGAAGGTTCATGGCACTCTCCGGGAGGGCTCCCGTCTTGAGTTGGCGTGCCGCACAGATCGGGTGGCATCAGATGACTAAAGCAAACAACCGGCGTTTATTCCACCTCGCGCGTTGATTTGCGACCACCTGCCGATGGCCGTCCGAGCTACCCGCACTCCCCGCGTTGCCACGCCCGCCGCAACAGGTCGATCACCTCGGTATCCGAGGTCTGGGAAAAGTCCATGTACCAATGGCCAATCGAAGTGAACCACTCGGGCATCAGCGGGCAGATCAACTCATCCACCTCGCTGCGCAGCGCCTCTACCGTTTCGATCGGCGCCACCGGCACCGCCACCACGATGCGCGATGGCGCCTGCGCCCGTAGCGCCTGGATCGCCGCCCTCATCGAAGCGCCGGTGGCCAGGCCGTCGTCGATCAGGATCACCACCTGATCCTTGAGCTGCACCGCCGGCCGTGTGCCGCGGTAGACCTTCTCGCGGCGCAGCAGCTCGCGGGTTTCCCGTTCGACCACGGCGTCGAACGCGGCGCGATCAATCGGGTGCACCCGCAGTGCCTGTTCATTACGAATCTGGATGCCACCGCTGGCAATCGCGCCCATGGCGTACTCCGGGTGGGACGGCACGCCGAGCTTGCGCACCAGCATCAGGTCCAGGCGAACCTTCAGCGCCGTGGCCACTTCATAAGCCACCGGCACGCCGCCACGGGGCAAGGCCAGAACGATGACGTCGGGGCGATTAGCGTAAGGCAGCAGCGGCTCTACCAAACGCCGTCCGGCCGCTGGCCGGTCTTGCAGGATGGAATGGGACAAGGGGCTCATTTGAAAACCTCCCCAGGCGATCGCGCCTGCGAACTTCAGCCAAACCTGCCTTTTGTGGCAGGGGCTTTTGTGGCGAGGGAGCTTGCTCCCGCCGGGCTGCGCAGCAGCCCCAAAAAACCGATAACGCTTACCGGGTTTTGTGAGCGCTACGCACTCAAGCGCGAGCAAGCTCGCTCGCCACAAACTTGGTCCATAGCATTATCCGCCCCTTTATCCCGCCTACACCAACCGCTCAATTTTCTGATGCTGCCACACCAGTTTGTAATACAGCGTCTGCAGCACCAGCATCCCCAGATACGCCACCGGAAACGCCATCCACACCCCTTGCAGCCCGAACTTCGCATCCAGCAGATACGCCGCCGGCAACTGCACACCCACCACGCACACAATGGAAATCGCCACCGGCACCATCACCGTGCCGCTGGCGCGCATGATGCCGCCGATGATCGCCTGGAAGCCGAACACCAACAGGCTCCAGAGCATGATGTGCAACAGATGCTGAGCCATGGTCCGCGTCGCTTCTTCGGTGAGGAACGACGCCAGCAACCAGCTCGACAACAAGTACCCGAGCACCACCAGACCACCGGTCAAACACAGGTTGATCATCAGCCCGGTCTTCAAGATCGGCCCGATGCGCTCAATGCGCCCCGCCCCAATCGCCTGCGCCCCAAGAATCGACGCGGTGATCGCAATCGACAGCGCCGGGAACTGCACGTAATTGACGATCTGCGTCACCGCCCCGTAAGCCGCCGTCGCCTGGGAACCGTGCTGGTTCACCAGCGCCAGAATCACCAGCTCCGACAGCGACAACACCACCATCTGCAACCCGGTGGGCAAACCGATGCGCAGCACCTTGCCGAGGATCGCCATGTCCAGTTTCATCGCCGCAAAGAACTCGCGGTCCGGTGCCAGCGGATGGCCCTTGCCAATCAACCGCCACGCCAGCAACCCCATCGCCACCAGGTTACCCACCAACCCGGCAAACGCCGCACTCTGAATCCCCATCGGCGCAAAACCCAACCACCCGCGAATCAACGCCGGCGTCAGCGCCAGCCCCACACAGGTCGACACCACCAGCGCCAACAGCGGCGACAGAGTATCGCTGACCCCGCGCAACAACTGCGTGAACAGCACAAACACCAACAGCGACGGCATGATCCACAACATCACATGGGCATACGCCACCGCATCGTCCAGCACATCCGCCGGCGTCCCCAACCCCACCAACGCCGACCGCGCAAACACACTCCCCACCACCGCCGC
>NZ_JAHBCX010000060.1:0-18055 GCF_019955895.1 Pseudomonas sp. GL-B-12 | reverse complement strand
CGCGAAAGCGGACTGACATTCAACATTAATGTTGACTGACACGCCGCTTTCGCGAGCAAGCCCGCTCCCACATTTGATCTCTGCTGGCTAAAGGTCTGTGGTCACCTCTCAATGCCTGCGCAACCACTCGATAAACAGCGCAAACAACTCCGACTGCGAACCCACCTCCAGTTTCAGGTACAGGTTCTTGCGGTGCATGCGCACAGTTTCCGGCGAGATGTTCATCTGGCTGGCCGTGGATTTCACCGAATGCCCGCGCAGGATCATGTGTGCCACTTCCCGCTCGCGCTCGGTGAGCAAGTCGCTGCCAAAATGCTCGAACGCCGACTGCACCCGGTGCTTGAGATCATCGCGCAGGCCCTGGTCTTTTTCGCACTGGATCTCGTGACTGCGCAGCATCCCGCGCCGACTGAATTCGCTGATGAATTCGTGCACCAGCGGTTCGACCGCACGCAGCAGGTTCAACTGTTCGACGCTGAGGCATTCACCACCGAAACCTTGATAAAGACTGACGGAAATCTTCGTGTCATTGCCGGTATCGACGATGTAGTAGCTGTCTTCCGAGCAGCCCGCCTTCAGGTAATAGGACTTGTAGTAGTCACTGTCGAAGAAGTTGTCCGGGGCAATTTCCTCCAGGTGATAGAAGCCTTGCGCCAACCCCTGCTCCACCGCCAGGCAGAACGGGTCGAGCAAATAACCGCCGGCAAAATAGCGTTCCAGGATCGAGACCTGATACTCCTGGGCGATCCCGCGCTGATGCAGCAGCTGGGGCGCGCGGTCCTTACGCTCCAGGCTGATCATCATCGACTCGACGGACACCAGCTGCGCCAACGCCGACGCCAGATGTTGCAGGGCGTCAGGCTCATCGATATGGGCGAATGCCTCGCGCATTCCCCCATGCCATTTGTGCAATGCCCCGAAGGGCACCGCGATCAGCGTATCGTCGTGTGGTTTGCTCATGCCCCGCAGTCTAGCGGCTGGACACGCCCTTGGTAACAGCCTGACTGACGAAATCATTGGCCCGCGTACTGTCCGCTCGCTTCAAGCTCGGCGGCCACTTCCAGAATGCATTCGCGCAGGGTCTCGACGATTTCATCGACCTGGGCAAACGTCAGGATCAACGGTGGCGACATCACATTGAGATGCATGATCGGCCGCACCAGCAAGCCCCGGGCCTGGGCCCGCACGTGGATTTTCTCGCCGATGTTGATCTCGTCGGGGAACAGCGCCTTGGTGCGTTTATCGGCGACGAACTCCACGCAGGCCATGAGTTTCTGGCAGCGCACATCGCCCACCAGCGGCAAGTCGCGCAGGGTTGCCAGGCGCTCCTCCAGATAAGCGCCCACCGTGTCGACATGGGTCAGCAGGTTCTCCCGCTCGATGATTTCGATGTTCTTCAGCGCCGCCGTGCAGCACACCGGATGGCCGCTGTAGGTGAAACCGTGGGTGAAGCAGCGGCCCTTGCCCGGTTCGGCGATGACTTTCCAGATGCGCTCGGAAAAGATGCACGCGCCCAGCGGCAGGTAAGCCGAGGTCAGACCTTTGGCGGTGGTGATGATGTCGGGCTGCACGTCGAACACATCATAGGAGGCAAAGAACTTGCCCAGTCTCCCGAACGAGGTCACCACTTCGTCGGCGACGAACAGGATGTCGTAGCGCTGGCAGACGTCCCACATGCGCTTGAGATAACCCCGGGGCGGAATGATCACCCCGCCCGAGCCCATGATCGGCTCGGCGAAGAACCCGGCGACCTTGTCCGCGCCAATCGAGAGGATCTTGTCTTCGAATTCCTTGACCAGGAACTCGAGGAACTGCGCTTCATCCATGCCGTCCGGGGCGCGGTACGGGTTGGGGTTGGAGACGTGGTGGATCAGCGGGTTGGCGTAATCGAACTCCGGCACACGGTCGGCGGCCTTGTTGCCGATCGACATGGTCAGGGTGGTGGAGCCGTGATAGGCGTTGAACCGCGCAATGACGTGCTTCTTCTCGGGTTTGCCACGGCAGTTCTGGTAGTACTGGATCAGCCGATACGCGGTGTCCACGGCGGTGGAGCCGCCGGTGGTGAGGAACACATGGTCGAGGTCACCGGGAGCGAGGCTGGCGAGTTTTTCGCACAATTGGATGGCGACGTTGTTCGACATGTCGGAAAACGGATTGGAATAGGCCAGTTGCCGCACCTGATCGGCGATGGCCTCGGCCATTTCCTCGCGGCCCAAACCAATGTTGGTGCACCACATGCCGCCCACCGCATCGAGAAAGCGGTTGCCCTGGGTGTCGTAGATGTAGGCGCCTACGCCTGCGACGATGTTCAGCGAGCCTTGTTCGGCGTGTTCGTCGAACACGTGATAGCCGTGCATATGGTGAGCCTTGTCGGCCTTGACCAGCCGGGACTCGTCCGCTGGGGAAAAAACGCTGCGTGTTGGCGTCGCCATAAATAAACCTCTAACCGAATTGACTAACGTTCGAACCCATCAGATGCCGCTTTTCACGGTGCTCCAGACCCGGGTAATCGCCCGCATGTCCTTGGCGTCCTGGGTCTTCTGCGGGAACAGGCGCTCGCGGGTCTGCGGATCGGGGTAAATCGCCGGGTTGTTGCGCACATCGGCGTTCAACAACGGCGTGGCCGCCGCGTTACTGTTGGCGTAGTTGATGAAATCACTCACATCCGCCATCACCTGCGGCTGCATCAGGTATTCCAGGAATTTGTGAGCATTGGCGACGTGCGTCGCATCGGCCGGGATGTACATGTTGTCGAACCAGATCAGCGAGCCTTCCTTGGGGATGAAGTACGCCAGGTCGATCTTCTTCTTGGCTTCTGCGGCGCGGGCCATGGCGGTGGCGTAGTCGCCGGACCAGGTCATGGCCATGCACACGTCGCCGTTGGGCAGGCTGGTCAGGTAATTGACCGAATCGAACTTGCGGATGTACGGCCGCACCGACAGCAGCAAATCCTGTGCGGCTTTCAGATCTTCCGGTGCGGCGCTGCGCGGATCACGCCCCAGGTACTTCAGGGCCATGGGAATGACTTCAGTCGGGGCATCGAGCAGGGTCACGCCGCAGTCGGCGAAGCGCGAGACGATCTTGGGGTCGAAGATCATCGCCAGCGAGCCGATCGGCGCGTCCGGCATGCGCTCCTTGATCTTGTCGACGTTGTAGGTCACGCCGTTGCTGCCCCAGGTATAGGGCGCAGAGTACTGGGTGCCAGGGTCATAGCCTTGCAGGTCTTCGAGGATCTGCGGATCCAGGTTGGTCCACCCCGGCAACTGCTTTTTATCCAGCGGCTGGAACACCTTGGCCTTGATCAGCGGTGGCGCGAGGGAGGCATTCAACACGATCAGGTCATAACCGGAATGGCCGGTGAGCAGCTTGGCCTGTACCGTTTCATAAGAATCGAATGTGTCGTAGACCACCTTGATACCGGTGGCCTTTTCGAAATCGGCGATGGTTTTTTCACCGATGTAATCCGCCCAGTTGTACAGCCGCAGCGTATTGCTGTCGTCCACTTGAGCGGCGTAGGCATGAAAGGTCAGCGGTACAACAAACAGACTGGAAATCACCTTAAGCAGCGTCTTGCCCATAGCAAATGCACCTTATAGCGAGTTCGGCTCTGGATGAGCGGATGCCCCCACTATTGGTCGATTCGCCGGGCGCGGCCATACCCCGAAAGGGTGTGTGTCGCTTTTTGGCACACCGGCATGGCAAAAAGCGGCAGTGCAGTTGACCCGTTTTGCCATAGATCCGGAGTTTGTCCGGCGCTTAAAGTGGCAGCCCTGAACCGACCCTGCAGAGCCTGCGATGACCGACCTGATCAAACACGAGCAACGCGACGGCGTGTTGACGCTGACCATCGACCGCCCGGACAAGCTCAACGCACTGAATAACGCCATGTACACGCAGTTGGCCGACCTGCTGCAGGCCGCCGACGAAGATGCACAGACCGGCGTGATCATCCTCACTGGCGGCCCGACTTGCTTCACCAGCGGCAATGATCTGGTGGATTTCCTCCAGCACCCGCCCACTCATCTGGACGCCCCGGCATTCCACCTGATGAAGGTCGTCACGCGCCTGCAAAAACCGCTGATCGCGGCAGTCTGCGGTGCGGCCATCGGCATTGGCACCACGTTGCTGCTGCATTGCGATCAGGTATTGGTCACCCGCAGCGCCAAACTGCGCATGCCGTTCGTCAACATCGGCCTGTGCCCCGAATTCGGCGCCAGCCTGTTGCTGCCCCGCCGCCTCGGCCATGCCCGCGCCGCGAGCCTGCTGCTGTTGGGCAACGGCCTGGACGGCAACGAAGCGGTGGCCTGGGGCCTGGCCAACGAAGCCTTCGATGACGGCGCACAATGCCTGGCGGCGGCGACAAAAATCGCCCAGCGCTTTCTGGCCATGCCCCAGCAAGCCTTGCGCCAGTCCCGGCAGCTGATGAAACAGGCTTCCCTGGCCGAACTGGAAGCCACCCTGCGCGAAGAAAACACGCTGTTCATCCAGCGCCTGAATACCGACGAGGCGAAAACCGCCTTGAACGCCCTGCTCAATCGCAGTACAGATAAGAATCCACCGAAAGGAAACCAGCCATGAACACTCCAGAAATCTACGTCGTCAGCGCCGCCCGTACCGCCATCGGTACATTCGGCGGTTCGCTCAAGGACGTGCCACTGGCCGACCTCGCAACCACGGCCGTGAAGGCCGCCCTGGAGCGAGCCGCCGTGGACCCGGCGCTCGTTGGCCATCTGGTGATGGGCAACGTGATCCCGACCGAAACCCGTGATGCCTACATCTCCCGCGTCGCGGCGATGAACGCCGGCATCCCGAAGGAAACCCCGGCCTACAACGTCAACCGCCTGTGCGGTTCGGGCCTGCAAGCGATCATCAACGCCGCCCAGACCCTGATGCTCGGCGATGCCGACATCGTCGTCGGTGCCGGCGCCGAATCCATGAGCCGCGGCCCATACCTGATGCCGGCCGCCCGTTGGGGTTCGCGCATGGGCAACGCCCAGGTCATCGACTACATGCTCGGCATCCTGCATGACCCGTTCCATGGCATCCACATGGGCATCACCGCCGAGAACATTGCCGCGCGCAACGGCATCACCCGCGAAATGCAGGACGCCCTGGCTTTCGAAGACCAGCAACGCGCGGCCCACGCGATTGCAAACGGCTACTTCAACGAGCAGATCGCGACCGTGGAAATCCAGGACCGTAAGGGCGTCAAACTGTTCAGCGTCGACGAACACCCGCGCGCCACGTCCCTGGAACAGCTGGCTGCGATGAAGCCGGCATTCAAGAAGGACGGCTCGGTCACCGCCGGCAACGCCTCGGGCCTCAACGACGGCGCCGCCGCACTGGTCATGGCCAGCGGCAACGCGGTCCAGGCCAACAACCTGAAACCACTCGCCCGCCTGGTCAGCTACGCCCACGCCGGCGTCGAACCTGAGTTCATGGGCCTGGGCCCGATCCCGGCCACCCGCCTGGCACTCAAGCGCGCCGGCCTGACCGTCGCCGACCTGGACGTGATCGAAGCCAACATCGCCTTCGCCGCCCAGGCCTGCGCCGTCAGCCAGGAACTGGACCTCGACCCGGCCAAGGTCAACCCGAACGGTTCGGGCATCGCCCTGGGCCACCCGGTGGGCGCGACCGGCGCGATCATCGCCACCAAGGCCATCCACGAACTGCACCGCACCGGCGGCCGTTACGCGCTGGTGACCATGTGCATCGGTGGTGGCCAAGGGATTGCGGCGATTTTTGAACGCGTGTAATCACCCTGCCTTACGCAAAACTGTAGGAGCTGGCTTGCCAGCGATGACGACCTCAAGGACAACCCGACCCTGAGGCCCCCATCGCCAGCAAGCCGGCTCCTACGGACCGTAACCCCCGCATTTCTCCTTGATGTATTTACCCGCCAACAAGTCGCATTTCGTCAATCCGCGCCCTGGATTAGCCCCCAGAACACGCAGCCGTTCCGCGCGGCCAGTGACTGATGAGATCGCTACCCACCACATCACCGACTTCGCCGTAAACCGGCTGCCACCAATCGAAATCAAAGCGGCGGCTTTTCCCCCTTGTCCAGAAAGATCTGCGCCGGCAGCTTGAAGTCGCGCAGTTTGAGCAAGGCCAGCGGCCCTGCACCCAGTTCAGTGCGCAGGTGCCAGGTCAGGTCGAGGCCGTCTGGGGCCTGAAGCTGCACGCGGTACTGGCTGTCGGTGTCGTTCAGGGCGGTGATTTTTGCCTGTTCGAGCAGGCGGATCAGGCCCCAGGTGCCTTCGTAGTCGCCGAACAGCCGTTCATTGGCCAGCACACTGATCCACAACAAACGCGTGCCCGGGTGCTGGCTGAAGCCCGGCCAGCTAAAGCGCTGCCAGCGTTCCTTCTGGTTGAAATACTCGTGTTTTTCGCCGTTGAGGATGAAGGTGGTCTGCACCACGTCGCGCACCGGCTTGCCGCGCAACTCGAAGCTCAGGCCCATGCCGCCGTCGGTGTAGAGCACGTCGGCGAGGTGGCTGAGCTGGTTGATCGCCGCGAGGAACTTGGGGTTGAAGTGCAGGCCCTGGCTGTGCCGCGAATCGGCCACCCAGCGGCTGCCTTCCTTGCGCAGCACGCCGCCCAATTGCTGCTGGAGGAACTGGTCGATGCGCCCGGCGTCGGCGCGGATCATCTGCCCGAGCATCGGTAGCGAGGCGTCGCTGCCGGTGGCGGCAAAGGGATAGCGACCGGCAAAGGCGCCCTGCCAGTCGCGCACGATCGCCCGTTGCCACTGGCTGTTGAGCCCCGCCACCGAGGGTTGCAGCACCCGTTGCCAGGCCTGCTCCAGCGGTTGCACGAACAGCGCCTGGCCGATGCCGTCCCATTCGGCGCCGAGGCTGGCGGCGAGCAGGCTGCCGTAGACCTGGGTGTCGGTGAGGTCGACGCTGTGACCTTGGAAAACTGATTGCGCCAGGGCCTGGGTCATCGCCTGGGGATTGGGTGCGTTGCTCACCTGCTGCAACTTCAGGCGCACCCGGGTGACGCGGTTGAGGAAGGCTTGCAGGCTCAGGCGTTCGCTGTCGTTTTGGCTGTCGACGTCTTTGCCCAGCAAGGTCAACAGCGGGCCAAAGGTGGCGTCCAGCGGGCTGCCGCTGCCGGGCATGCCCTGATCGATCACCGGCACTGGCTCCTTGCCGAGCAACTGCTGCGCCGACTGCACCAGCGAGTCGGCCAGCGCCTGACGACGGGTGCCGGCCTGGCCCTGATAAGCCAAGGTGTTCATCAGGGCGATCAGCGGCGACTGGCGCACATCGCTCATCAGCGCCAACTGGTCGATCACCTCGCCGAGGCTGTCGACCGGTTGCCAACGCAGTTGGTTGAGAAAATCCAGCCAGGCGTTGGCGTAATCCTGGAAATAGCGTTCGGTCAGGCGCTGCTTGAGCTGCTCCGGGCTCAGGTCGGCGGCGAGACGCGCCGGGTTGTCGCTGAGCACCCAGTCGATTTCCTCGCGGCGTGCCTCGGCGATGGCGTCGATGGCCGGGCGTACCTGGCCTTCCCAGGTCTGGCGGGTGAACACGCCCGGCACCTCCGCTGAAGTGGCAAACAACGCCGATGCCTCGGTGTCGCCGACCATCTGCGCCAGACCGAGCGCCGGCGCGTGATTGGCCGCGTTGTCGAGCACGTTTTGGTACAGGGTGGCTTCGCCGTTGCGCTGGCCTAGCTGGCTGATCAGGACCTGGCGGACCTGGGTGACCAGCTTGGGGTCGGCGTCGATGCGCCAGTTGGGGTGGGTGGCCAGTTGTTCGGCGTAGAACTGCCACAGGGTTGGGGCCAGTGCGTGCCAGAGGCCTGGTGAGTAGCCGGTGCTTTGCGGTTCGGCTTGCACCAAGGCTTGGGTGAGAAAGGCCGAATCGGTTTTTTCCGGGCGCGCCAGCATCAAATAGGCCTTGAGTTGCGCGTAGGCCGCTTGGGCTCGCTTGGCACGCTCGGGGCTGTCCGGTGGCAGCTTGACCAGAGCCTTGAGGCGGGCCTTGAGGGTGGCCGCTGCCGGGTCGCGCAGCAGGCGCTGGTTGGCTTCGACGTAACGCGGCCAGAGCGTGGCCAATAGCGCATCGTTCTGGTTGAGGCCGAAACGCTGGTACCACGGGGTGCCGTGGCTGGCGCGGTAATTCAAGCGGTCCAGCTCGCGGGTCAGTTCGTTGAGGGCACTCAGTTGCGCGTCGCCGGGGGTGGCTTGTTGCAGGGTGGTCAACGAGGTTTGCACATGGTGGATCTGCACGCGGTTGCTGATGAACGACAGCAGCATGCCGGCGCCCCACAGCAGGGCTACGGTCAACGCCAAGCCATAAGCGACGCGCGGAGTGCTCCAGCCCAGGCGACGGCTTGGTTGTTTTGGGTCGCCGAGCACGCCTTGCCAGGCAGGGTCCATGGGCCAGAAGTGTTCTTCCTTGTTCTGCGTTGTATTGGACAACGGCAGGCTGAACCACAGTCCGCGCAATGGCAGATCTTGCCTGGATTGCCCGAACCACGGAGCCAATGCCTGGCGCCAGCGTGATACGCCTTCGACCTCCAGGTCCCGCGCCAGACGCACCAGGAAGTCATGCGCCATGGCCTTGTTCATCTGCGCCCACCCCTCTTGGCGCATGGGGCCGAGCAGACCGTACAGCGACGTTTCGAGGTCTGATGCGGTGAGACGTGACGGTAGCGCGCAACCCACCGCCTGGCTCGGACGCTTGTCCTGCACCCAGTGACTGGCGCAGACCTGCCACAGGTGCAGCGGCAGCGACCACCCTAATGCCCGCGCCAGCGCCTGCAAATGACGCCGGCCGCTGCCCATCCGGTTGCCGTCGGCGCTCTGCTCGGCATTCACCGCCCAGACCACGCCGTCGAAGGCACGCCAACGGGTCAGGCGACGGAACTGAGCGATCACCTTATCGTCCAGTGCTTGCTGCACGCTGCCACCCCACAGCAGCACGGTGCCCTCGTCTTCCAGCCAATGGTCCGGACCCAGGCCGGGGGCAACGGCCGTGATTTGCTCGGGCTCGCCGACGATGAGCAGGAAGCGGGTTTTGCGACGCCAGAAAAGGCCGCGGTTGGCACTCAGGGACTCGAGCAATGGCGTAATGTCAAATTCTGGGTCCTTAGGCAGCACCAAACCCGCGTCCTTCCGGGGCAACACCTTGTCTGTCTGCCCCTGATCGCGGTGACTTCGCCGCTTCAACTGCATCAACAAACGGGGAGCAAGATGCCCGATCGCTGCAATAAGAACGATCAACAAGAAAGCAAGCATCCGGTGATGGTTTTCCACCAGCCCCATCCGCTCACCATAGGCCTGTATCACCCAGGCCAGGGCTGCCATCAATACACTGATCCACACCACCGCACCCGCGCGACGCCATGGGTTGCTCCATCCTTTCATGCCACGTCTCCCTCGATAACGGTACTGATCCAATACCGTGACTCATCTTTGGCGAGCAGCAGCACTGGCTGCCGCTGGTGTTGAACCATCTCCACCCCGAAGGCCGCTGCCAACCAATGCCCAAAGGGACCGGGCAGCCCGCACAGGTGCTCCTGAACCCACAGCTGCTGCGCATTCAACGAGGCCGCCTGAGCACCGATAGTGGCGAAGACATTGCCAGTCAGCGGCTGCCAGTCAGCGCCGTCCGCCAACACAGCCGTCGCCTGAAGCGCCATCGTCTGGGTTTGCTGGAACAGCGCCAGCTCGCTGTTCAACGTGGCGACATCCAAGGGCATCGGGCGCAACAAGCCACCTTGCACAGGAAGGTCCCAGGCAACGGCCAACTGGTCTGGACATAGCAACAAGGCCGCCAGCCCATCGGAGTACGCCTCCCCGCCGTTAACCTGCACGACCAGGATCAAGTCGAGGGCTGCGCTGGCAGACTTCAGCGTGTCGTCGATCCATTGGCACGACAATTCATCGGTCTGGGTGACCGTTGCAGGTAGCGTGAGATGGGCGGTTTGCCACTGCTGCCAGACGTCGCGCAGTGCAGCGTATTGATCAGGCTCAACATCACTCAACAGCGTGACTCGCAACGCCTGTTCGGCAGGCAAGGCCTGCAAGGCCGGCGCGAGCACTGGCAATAACAACTGCAACCCCGCCTGCGCGCGATCGCCCTGCTCGGGCAGAGCAGCTATGCGCCTGGCTTGCCCTGTACGCAGCGGCATATCCCGGCGGCCTGGCAGCCCACTGGCAGACACCTGATCCGGCAGCAGCACACAGCTGTTATGCACGGCCAGATAGCGTTGCGCCCAGCCTTGCCAGGCCAACTGCGCATTGGCTGCCTCCTCCTTGAGAAATTGATGCTGGCCGAGCGCTCCACCGTAGAAATAGGCACGGGTAGCGAACAGCAACACCCAGACCAGCAGTGGCGAGCCAGTCAATAACCAGACATTGATCGCCTGCAGTTGCGCTAACTGAATTGAGGCGTGCAACAGAAACAACAGCACACCCACCACCACCGCGACGACGGCCGCGAGTACCCAACGACCCAGCATCGGCGGCGTCGGAGCTTGCACCACAGAAGGTGCCTTTCTATCCCAGCCCATGGCTCAACCCACCCCACAGTCAGGCGCGCTTGAAATCACCTGGCATCCGCATTCACTGCGACAGCCATCGACCACCATTGCCCGGCCATCTTCCCAGCAGTCGGAACAGCCATCAACGATGGGATTGGTGCCATGGGCTGGACAACTGACCTCATCCCCCACCAAAGCCACGGGCTTGCCATGAACAAATGTGGTGGACGAAGCCGATATCACTTCTCCATCGTGTGTGGTCCTGTCACCCAGCAAAACAAATCCCTGAGACATAAAATCAAACTCCATTAGTCGAGTGTTGTGAACGAGAGGTGAGCTCAGTTTTTTTAAGGCATGGGCTCTTTCGTAGCAGGCGCACGGGTTGACCATCGGCCTGTTGTGTCACCCGCAAGGTTTCGCCAAGTCGTCCCTGCAAATAGAGGAATTCCCGATTGCGTATCAGTTCGAAGGAGGTGTACTTGGCAGGAAAAAAGTAGCTCACTGTTTACTTTCCGCTGCCTGGCGGATGGCTTGCAATTTGCGGAAATCCGGTCTTGAGCGTCCATCTGTCACAACGCTCCCATCGGGATAGGTGAAGCTTGTGTGATTGCCCTTCTTTTTCACCTTCGGCTGCACAGAGGTGACTAGGAAGCCTGAATGCAGTACGGGTTCGAAATACACTTCTCGGGCTTGCAAGGCCTGATACATCAAGTAAATATTTCCCACGCTCTCCAAGCTAATCTGTTTTCTGTAGCCTCCAAGAAAGGCTTCACTCAACCATGGGTAATAGTCCTCCTTGATCGTCAAATCTCCCTCTACTTTGATTGGTAATCCGGAACTTCTGGAAGGCCGGTTGTGGTCAAACATCACCACTACTCCCCCACCTGCGCCATAAGTCACGTTCTCGCCAAAGCGGGCGGGATTGCTATAGGCGACACCAAACATCACATTGCTCAGATGCCACTGACACGCACCGCCACCATCGATCGGTAACTTGGCCTGGAAGAGATCACTCGCCCCCTGGCGCTGCAATTGCACATCAATGCCGTGATAACCCTCCAACTCAATGCGCACACCGCTCGCCCCGTGGGTGATGTTCTTGCAGACTGCCGAGCGGTACATCACCTCCAAGGTTTCCGTTTCGAGTTCCTGGGGTACTTTCACGGTGATGGTCATCTGTTCGCTATCTGGTGGTGGCGACAGGCTTCGATCCTTGGCGCAACCACTGAGGCTGACGAACAGGCTGAGCAACGCGAAGGGCACTTTCATGATCATGGCCGGTACTTTGAGCGCGCGGGCCGAGTTCAACGCGGGACGTTTGCGCAGCAGCCATTTGGTACCCCCATAGGTCTGTTGCGTTATCTGCAAGGTTTTGCCGAGACGACTTTGCAAATGGAGGAACACCTGGTTGCGTGCCAGTTCTAAGGAGTTGATCTGGGCTGGAGAGACAACGCTCATTGTTGGTTCTCCGCTGCCTGGCGGATCGCTTGCAACTTACGGAAATTCGGTCCCCAACGGCCATCCGGTTCGACACTGCCATCTGGATAAGTGATTACAGTGTGGTTGCCTTCTTTCTTTACCTTTGGCCCGGCCGAATAAACGACAAAATCAGGATGCAAGACGGGCTCGAAATATACCTGCCGGGCTTGCAGGGCCTGATACATCACATAAATATCGCCCTCGCTTGTTAAGCTGACAGTTTTTTTGTAGGGACCTATAAATTCTTCATCAACCCAAGGGTAATAGTCCTTCTTGATCGTCAAATCTCCCTCTACTTTTATCGGTAAACCAGAACTTCTGGATGGCCGATTATGGTCAAACATGACCACCACTCCCCCGCCTGCGCCACAAGTAACGTTCTCGCCAAAGCGCGCGGGATTGCGATAGGCGACACCAAACATCACGTTGCTCAGATGCCACTGACAAGCACCGCCGCCATCGATTGGCAACTTGGCCTGGAAGAGATCACTCCCCCCCAGACGCTGCAATTGCACATCAATACCGTGATAACCCTCCAACTCGATGCGCACACCGCTCGCTCCGTGGGTGATGTTCTTGCACACTGCCGAGCGGTACATCACCTCCAGGGTTTCCGTTTCGAGTTCCAGAGGCACTTTCACTGTGATGGTCATCTGTTCGCTATCTAGCGGTGGCGACAAGCTTCGATCCTTGGCGCAACCACTGAGGCTCACGAACAGGCTGAGTAACGCTACGGGCATTTTCTTGATCATGGTCGGATCCTTGACGGCGCTGGCCGTACTCAACAGTGGGCTCTTTCATAGCAGGCGCTCGAGTCGGCCACGGCGTCGAAGCGTTGCAACGCTTCGGCACCGCCATCAGCCTGTTGCGTCACCCGCAAGCTTTCGCCAAGACGACTCTGCAACTCGAGGAAGACCTGGTTGCGTGCCAGTTCGTCTTCGACAAGGTCTGCGTAGTTATCCCTGATCTGCTGCTCGAAACTCTGTCGATCCAGTTGGCGCTTCAACAACGGCGAGCGCTCAGGATTGATTGACTCCAGCAACTGGCCGTAGATGTACGGCTGGTAATTGCCCATCAAATGGTTGCCCAAGCCCACGATCCGGCCTGCTTTGGGATTGCTGAAGGGCGGGAAAAACCTCGTCCGGCTCTCAGCGGTCAACGAAGTGGTAAGGCGCTGCTGCGCCTGCTCGGCCTGCTGATCGTTGTCAGGGCTCAGACTTGGGACCAGATAAAACTTGACCTTTTCCGACAGGCGATAGGCGATGGTGGTGTGGTAAGGCGCGCCAAGCCCGTCCTTGTTTCGATAGGCGGGGTACGACGAGCCTCGCTGGCGGGTGTGCTGTTCGGCCCTGAAAAACATGGCGATTTCGCCGTGGTGACAGAAGGGGTCGCCATGCCGAAACAGCTGGCTGGCGGTCAACTGCAGCATCGACCAGGTAAATCCCAGAGTAGTGCCCAGCGGGCCATAGAGGTCGTACAGATAGTTATCCAACGCTGCTTCGGGTGGCACGCTGGGGACTGGGTCGATGTCGTTGACGTGACGGAAATGCACGATCTCGTCAAGGCACTTTACGGCCTTCAGGGTGAAGGTGCGCGGCATGCCGTAGGTGTACAGCAGAGGATTTTGTGCTTTCAATGATGCGGCATGCACTAACCCAAGGGCGCCGCCCAAGCTGTGACCGCAAATGAACAGATTCCTGTCTCGAACCCTATCAGGGATTGTCTTCCCTAGATCCTTGGCATAAATCCTACTAGCCAACTCGAACGACTCACGAAACCCAAGGTGCACACTGCCCTCCGGCGTCAGATCGGCACAGGGCACCTTGGGCTCGCACAGACCCTGCACTTCCGGTTTTACCGGGCGGAAAGTCGCGTCAGTAATTAGATCGGCGCGACGGTCCATCTCCGTGCCCCGCCAGGCCACCAGCACCTGGGTGGCATTGACGGCATAAAACAGTTGGGTGTCTCCTACCGGCGGCTCGGCCTTTTTCGTGTCCAGCATCAGCGCCTGGCTATAGCGTTGATCGAACGGAACATCGGTCACCACGCAGAGCAGGTTTTGGCGGTCGTCCCACACTCTGGGGGTACGCGACAGGTCCAGGCACTGCTGCAGAAAAAACTCTTCAGCCGAGCCGCGGCTCCCCGGTTCGGCACGGCTGTAGGCCATAATGCTCATCAGCGACAAGTTGTAAGCATTGACCAGGCTGTACTCCGAATGGTGATGCAAGGTCAGTGACCAAGCGCGCAACGGGCACACTTCCAGCACATGCCGGCGATCGAGCTGATCGTCGCCAATGGTAAACCCGCCGAACTTCGGGTCTGGAAAATGGTAGGCCGGAGGTTGCCTGGCATCCGCCAAGGGCGGGTCGAATGTCGGCAGTCGATCGCACAATTGGCCGATACGCAGGTAGTGATAGCCATGCCCGGCTGCGACCGCCTGCTGTTCGATGGGCGAGAAGCCCGAACGCTGCGGACCATACAGCGGCGTGCGATCAGCGAAGCCGGGGCGTGCAGGTTCGGCTCGCTGGGCACGCAGGCGGCGATTTTGCAGTATCTCCGCCAAGAGCTCGGCGTCTATCAGCAAGGTGATGGCCAACGGGTGCAGGCCGTCCAGGCGGATCACTCCCTCGGCATCGGTGCGGCCGCTGTACTCCGGAATGAAGTCGCTGCGGGTCGCCTCGTTGCACGCGCGATAGGGCAGGTTCGCCAGGGGCTCGCCCTGTTCATCGAGCATCTGGAACTCGATCCAGTGCATTTTCTGTTTGCCGCAAATCACTGTCTTGCAGGAGCCCAATGTGTCCGTACGGTGGAGGGTGTCGTTCATATTGTCCATTTCATGAATAGTTATATAGTTTCAGCCACTGATTGCGGTCCCATTTCAAAGAACGAACCTGTCCTGTTAGCTGGACGCTAGAAAATCAGTCAGGTGTGCGCATATTTTTTTTGGCATCGCAGAATGGAATAACCATCGCCCCGTCTGGCAAATAGGTGTACTCAAAGTACTCGAAGCCACCATCATTTTTTCTCCCAATACAAAACGACACTCTATAAACATCGTTCGATCCAGAAGCATCTGGTTATTCGAAATACATAAGTTCTATTTTCCTCAAATTTTAATTGGCGCTCGCTTAAGCCAAAACGCTCCAGTTCATATCCAACCGGCGCAGAACCATATATAAAGCACTCACCCGATCTTAATATCAATGGACTCGCATTTGACTTAAGTGCCACCGCCCAAAAACCTCCTTGCGACACGTAGCTTTCGAAAATAACAGCCCACCCAACCGAAAACGAACGCTTCGCATCAGATGGCAAGCATATAGCCGGATTCCCATTAACCGATTCCAATACACCATATTCCGTGCGACCCAAGGGGGTCGCAAACGCTGAAAAACCAACCGCACCGAACAGCAGAGCAACTATCAATCTATAAAAATTCATATATACAAACCTATCCCGGAAGATTTTATTTATCTAATGGATTTGCAAAAAAATTCTCAAGAGTGGTCACAAGCAATCCCTCTCTCACCCCAGCATTGCTTCTATTCCAGACACTACCCGGCTTACCCTCAATACTTATCATGTAGTAATCTGAAATAATCTCACCTTGCTGCTCCATATTGTAATCGGACAACTTTTCAGTTTTTATTTTCATCTTCCTTCACCCGACACCGAACAAAGTGAAGGTCTGACTTCCTTTCCGGCTTGATCATATATGTATTGAAGATACACAGGCCCGTCGTTATTTTTCTTGGCCATACAAAAAACCGCGTCGAAAAACAAGATACTTTGTCGTGTAGGGTTCGTAACGCTTATGTTGATTCTCGTGTAATAGACGCCTCCAATACTCAAGGGTTTTGCATCTACCACAGGTTGATACCCGGAAGGAATGGCCCCATAAAAAATGCAGCCACCTGATTCGAGTAACATGGCCTCCCATGATTTTTTAAGTTCCAACTGCCACATGGTCGACCCTTTACCGAGCAAGGGTTTAATTTCAGATACCGATATAGAGTTCACCACCACAGTTTCTGATATTTCTTGCGGAATACAAATTGCTAACCGCCCATTTTCAGAAGCAATAACAGCGTCCCCCGGCAACCCCCAGGGGGTGGATTGAGCTAAACTTGAAAAAAACATTAACCCAAGACTAAATCGCACCGTTATCATGACTAACCTCGACCCGGAAGATTTTTTCTGTCAGATGGATCAGCCAAGAAATGTCGCAATACAGACACTAACAGGTCAGGGTCGTTATATTTATTATTTGAGTTCCAGACCCCTTCGGAATCTTGTACCAGACAAATCATATAATAGTCAGAGATTATTTCTCCTTGCTGCTCCATATTGTAATTCGAGAGTAGCTCACTCGAAGATAGGGAGTATTGATACGCCTTTGCACCTTGACTCGTTACTGTCATGCCGGCTTTCTTGACCGGATAACCCATCTGGTATTGCCATACATGGGTCATCTCGTGCATAAACAACGCTTTATCGCGACCTCTCGATGTTTCCGAGAAGTCATCTCGATAAAGCTTGGTACTTTCCGGAAAATACATCTCCCCATTCGGCGTCACCGCAGTATTTTGAAACCCGACAAACAACCACCATCCGCCGTGATGTACTTTGACCTTGCTGTAATTGACTGCATCTTTAAAGACGGTTTGCGCCATGGCGATTTCGCCGGACGTCAGGGAACGCTTCTTGCCTTTGGGTAGGCGAACATCTTTAGTCGAGTGGCCCACGTCCGTATCGTTGGTTGAAACATCATTGGAGGTCAGGTCAACTTGCATTGGCGCCTGGGCGTTTTGCGCCGCGCAACAAAGCGGTTGCGCCCCCTCGGGTGGAAACAGCAGCAATTGGGTGATCTGCGTCGGCTTCTCGGTCACCAACCGTTGGGTGTAACCTTGCTCATCAGTCACCCCATCCAGAAGTCGGCCATCAGCCAGTGTGGCCGAGTACTTGATGTTGCTTGCCAATTCGCCATTCGGGCCAAGCAGTCGAAGTTGTTCGTCATAAGAGGTGGTGTTCGGAAACTCAATCTTCAGCCCACCCGGCAACAAGGTATGAGCGCTCATGGTTCGCCCTTCCTTGTCGGTTACGCCGTTAAACACTTCGCCCTGTTCAGTGGTGATCCGGTAGCGGGTAAACGCCAGCGGTACCTGGGCCTCATTTTTCAGAACGTATTCCGCGGAGTAACCTCCGGGTAACGGTGTTGCCGGCGTATCCAGCCTGGCGCTGCCAAGCTTTTGCACATGCTTGGCCCGTTGATAGATATTGCCGGGGGCGCCCTGATCGAGGTCGCCGTCTTTCAAGCGGACAAAGACCCCTCCGCATTCCAATATCAGCTCTTTCTCAGCGCGGATGTGCACCCGGCCATCCACGCTCTCAATCTTGATATCGCCCTTGGCCAGTGCGTGCAGAAGGCCTTCCAGAGCATGCAAATCGATGTTGCCCTTGGCCGCCTTGAGCTGCATGTCCGCGCTGTGTGCGAGCAGGCTGATTCCGTCCTCGGCGGTGGCGGTGATGTTCTGCCCGGCGCTGAGATCGACGTTGTGCGCGGCGACGATGCCCACGCTTTCGCTTCCCGAGGACAGGCACACCGCCTCCGGGCTGACCACGCCTATACCTGCCGGGGCATGCAGCAACAACCCCGGTTGTTTCAAGCCATCGAGGACTTGGTTGAGCTGTTGTTGACTGGCGGTATCGCCGGGGGTGGCTTTGGCTGCGCGGGCTGCGTCGGCCAGGGAGCGCGCCAGCGACAAGGCGTTTTCCAGCTGCGTAATGGCGTCGGCCATGTCGAGCTGGCTACCCTGCGCTTTGGGCTGTGCATCGGCACTGATGAACACACCCTTGCCACCTCTTATGGCGCCCCACTCATCGGTCCGCAGCTCAAACCCTTCCCCGCGCTTCTTCCGCTGGCCATCCACCAGATGCCCCAGATTCAGCTGACTCTTGCCGCCATACTCGGTACTGAGCTTGATGTGCTCCTGCCCCCGCGTGTCATCCAGGCGCAGCTTGTTGTTGGCCGGCGTGCGCAGCACGTTGCGGTGGTCGTTGCGCTGGGTCACCAGGTCCG
>NZ_JAHBCX010000059.1:0-19511 GCF_019955895.1 Pseudomonas sp. GL-B-12 | reverse complement strand
TTGAGTCCCCTGAAGGGCCGTCGAAGACTACGACGTTGATAGGTTGGGTGTGTAAGCGCTGTGAGGCGTTGAGCTAACCAATACTAATTGCCCGTGAGGCTTGACCATATAACACCCAAGCAATTTGCGAACTCGAAAGAGGCCAGATTGCGGTGTGTGAAGACGAAACGAACCGAAAGTTCGAGATACTCACAAAACACCGAAGCTATCACATACCCAATTTGCTGAAGCGAGGCCAACCGGTCACGACTCAGTACCCGAATTTCTTGACGACCATAGAGCGTTGGAACCACCTGATCCCATCCCGAACTCAGCAGTGAAACGATGCATCGCCGATGGTAGTGTGGGGTTTCCCCATGTGAGAGTAGGTCATCGTCAAGATTAAATTCCGAAACCCCAATTGCGAAAGCAGTTGGGGTTTTGTTTTTGTGCGTGAAAAAACAGAGCTGCTCGTTGCACATTTTGCACAGTTATTTTCAGCTCATGGCACTAGAATAGGTCCAACTTTTTCAGAGTCAGAGCCTTTATGCCGGATCCGGTTGACGCCCAAGGGCTGTCAGAATTACCACTAGAAAATCTGGTTGCCTGCCATGAGTGCGACTTGCTCATGCGTAAACCCGAGCTCGCCCATGGCGAAAAAGCCCTGTGCCCGCGCTGTGGCTACGAGCTTTATGCCAATCGCTACAACGTCGTACAGCGCAGTCTCGCTCTGGTCATCGCCGCCTTGTTGTTGTTTATTCCGGCGAACTTTTTACCCATCATGCAGCTCAATCTACTCGGGCAATCGTCGCAAGACACTGTCTGGAGCGGTGTTGTCGCCCTTTTTGACACAGGCATGCAAAGTGTTTCAGTGGTGGTGTTCCTGTGCAGCATAGGAATTCCGCTACTCAAGCTGCTGTGCCAACTGGCCGTATTGTTGAGTATCCGTTTTGATGTCGGACGCAGCTACGGCTTGTTGCTCTATCGCATTTATCACCATATACGCGAATGGGGGATGCTCGAGGTTTACTTCATGGGCGTACTGGTGGCGATCGTAAAACTGGCAGATATGGCAACCATCACCGTAGGCCTCGGCCTGGTGTGCTTCATTGGTTTGTTGCTGATCCAAGTCTGGCTGGAGGTCGTAATGTCGCCTCACCAGATCTGGCAAGCGTTATCAGGAGAGGATGCCCATGCGGGCGATTGATGCAGGCATTCTGATTTGCAAGGAATGTCATGAATTGAACAGGCAGGAAGCTGATACCGATGAGCAAGTCTGTACACGCTGCGGAGCGCTGGTGCATGCCCGTAGCCCGAATAGCCTGGTGCGCACCTGGGCATTGCTGATTACCGCCGCCATTCTTTACATACCGGCCAATTTGTTGCCAATCATGACCGTGAACTCTTTGGGCAAAGGTGCGCCCAGCACGATCATGGCGGGTGTCATCGAGTTGGTGCACTACGGCATGTTTCCCATTGCGGCCGTGGTGTTTATCGCCAGTATCCTGGTGCCCACCTTCAAGCTGGTGGGCATTGGTTTGTTGCTGTTTTCCGTGCAGCGCCGTCAGCCCCTTTCGGCTCGCCAGCGCATCTGGATGTACCGTTTCATTGAATTCATCGGCCGCTGGTCGATGCTCGATATCTTTGTGATCGCCATCCTCGTGGCGGTCGTGAATTTTGGGCGGCTTGCCAGCATCGAAGCCAATCCTGGCGCCATCGCTTTCGCCACGGTGGTGATTCTGACGATGCTTGCCGCAGTAACTTTTGATCCCCGACTGATTTGGGATAACACGGAGTCGGACGACGACCATGACTGATTTGCCTGTAGCGAAAACCCGACCGGCTTCGAACTGGTCTGCCATCTGGGTGTTGCCCCTCATCGCCTTGATCATCGGCGGCTGGCTCGGCTGGCGTGCCTATAACGAGACCGGCATCGAGATTCAGGTGCGTTTTGAGAGTGGCGAAGGCATTCAGGCCAACAAGACGGAAGTCGTCTACAAGGGCATGTCGGTCGGCAAGGTCAAACGCCTCAAGCTCGATGACGAAGGCAGTTCCAAAGGCGTGATCGCCAGCATCGAAATGAACAAGGACGTAGAGCAATACCTGCGAACCAGTACGCGTTTCTGGCTGGTCAAGCCGAGCGTGACGTTGGCAGGGATTACCGGTCTTGAGACGCTGGTTTCAGGTAACTATGTTGCCATCAGCCCGGGGGAAGGCGAGCCGGTCCGTAAGTTCAAGGCTTTGGCCCAGGAGCCGCCGCTTTCCGATGCCCAGCCCGGTCTGCACTTGACCATCAAGGCTGATCGCCTGGGCTCGCTGAACCGTGGCAGTCCGGTGTTCTACAAACAGATTAAAGTGGGCCAGATCAAAAGCTATGTGTTGTCCGAGGACCAGAGCACCGTCGAGCTCAAGGTCTTCATTGAGCCGACTTACGCCAAACTGGTGCGCAAGCACACACGTTTCTGGAACGCCAGCGGCATCAGCATCGATGCCAATCTGTCGGGTGTGAAGGTTCGTAGTGAATCCTTGGCCAGCATCGTCGCCGGTGGTATTGCGTTCGCTACACCTGAAAACCGCAAGGACAGCCCGCCTACCGACCCAAGCCTGCCGTTCAGACTCTATGAAGACATCGATGCAGCGGCGGCCGGTATCCGGGTCAAGGTCAAGCTCAGCGACTTCGAAGGCTTGCAGGCCGGTCGTACGCCGGTGATGTACAAAGGCATTCAGGTCGGCAATCTCAAGGCGCTGAAGGTCGATCCTGACCTGTCCGGGGCCACCGCCGAATTGACGATGGACCCATTGGCCGAGGATTACCTGGTCGAAGGCACCCAGTTCTGGGTGGTCAAACCGTCGATTTCCCTGGCGGGGATTACCGGTCTCGAGGCGTTGGTCAAAGGCAACTACATCGCTGTGCGGCCTGGCGACAAGGGTTCGGCGCCACAACGGGAGTTTGCGGCACGGGCCAAGGCACCGCCGCTGGATCTACGTGCACCTGGCCTGCATTTGGTGTTGTTCACGGAAAATCTCGGCTCGCTGGAAGTCGGCAGCCCGGTTCTCTACAAGCAGGTTAAAGTCGGCTCCGTACAGAGCTATCAGTTCTCACGCACCAAGAAACAACTGATCATTGGCGTGCACATCGAGAAGGAATACGAAGGCCTGGTCAACGCCTCGACGCGCTTCTGGAACGCCAGTGGCATCACCCTCACGGGCGGGCTGACCGGCGGGGTCCAGGTTAAAAGCGAGTCGTTGCAGAGTTTGATGGCCGGCGGCATTGCCTTCGAGACCCCGCAAGACAAAGCCCCGTTGCAGAAGCGTATTCCACGTTTCCGTCTGTTCGCGAACCATGAAGATGCTACGCAGAAAGGCGAAGTCATTACGCTCAAGCTCGATCGCGCTGATGGCTTGCGTACCGGCACTCCGATTCGTTTCAAGGGGCTGGATGTCGGCAAGGTGGAGGATGTTGATCTCAGCGAGGACCTGCAATCGGTGCTGCTGACCGCGCGGATTACCGAAGTGCCGGAGCGTATCGCCCGGGTCGGCAGTCAGTTTTGGGTGGTCAAGCCTGAGCTGGGCCTGATCAAGACGTCCAACCTCGAAACCCTGGTGACCGGGCAATACATCGAGGTGCAACCGGCACCGAAGAACCTGGGACCGCAGAAGAACTTTGTCGCTTTGGCCGTCGCGCCCGAAACTGCCAAGCAGGAAGCGGGATTGAGTCTGGTGCTGAGCGCAGCCCGTCGCGGTTCGCTGAAGGCCGGCGTGCCAGTGACGTATCGCGAAATCACCGTGGGCAAGGTGACCGGTTATGAGCTGGGCGAGACCGCTGATCGCGTACTGATCCATATCCTGATCGAACCGAAGTACGCGCCACTGGTACGCAGCGGTACACGGTTCTGGAACGCCAGCGGTTTCGACTTCGATGTCGGTCTGTTCAAAGGTGCAACGGTGCGCACTGAATCCCTGGAGACGATGATTCAGGGCGGTGTCGCCTTTGCCACGCCGGATGGGGAGCGCATGGGCAGCCCGGCGCGACCGGAGCAGACGTTTGCGCTGTTCGACAAGTTTGAAGAGGAATGGCTGGGTTGGGCGCCGAAGATTTCGCTGGGTAAATAGTCTGAGGGTTATGTGGCGTCAGTGATGACGCCTTCCCGGTGCAAGCCCGCTCCCACAGGGGACTGGGTTGTTCCTGAAGAAATGCAATCAAATGTGGGAGCGGGCTTGCCCGCGAAGAGGCCCTGAAGTTCATTGCAAAGCTAAATGACACACCTATGAAAAAGGCCGCGATCCATTGGACCGCGGCCTTTTTATTGCCTTCGATTCAAGCCTCAGACCGCATCCAGCTCCGGTTCATCCGCTTCTTCGTTGACCGTCGCCTTCACCTGATCGTGACGACGGATGTACTTCCAGTCTGCCTCATCGATGTAGATGCCGGCCGGGCCGCTGCCGCCTTCCAGGTCGATGGCGACACTGGCGCAGACCTGCGGCTTCACGCTCGCCAGGATCGGCACGAAACCCAGTTGCAGGCTGGTTTCCAGCAAGGCGGCCTGGTTCTTCTCATCGATGTCCGCCGCCTCGTCGAGGTAGTACGGCAGACGCACGCGACCAGCCTGGTCACGGTCCATCAAGTGCAGCAACAAGTACATGTTGGTCAGCGCCTTGATGGTCATGGTGGTGCCGTTGGAAGCGGCGCCATCGATGTCGGTGTGGATCACCGGTTGACCGTTGACCTTGGTGATTTCGAACGCGAGCTCGAACAAGTCCTTGAGGCCGAGCTGGTTGTGGTTGGCCGCCACCAGCCGCGCCAGGTATTCCTTGGCCTCTTCGTTCTTGTTGTCCTGCTCGGCGCTCTGGCTCAGGTCGAAGACCGACAGGGTTTCGCCTTCTTCGTACTGACCCGCGCTGTGGATGATCTGGTCGATGTGCTTGAGCGCTTCCTTGTTCGGGGCGAGCACGATGCGGAAGCTTTGCAGGTTGGAGACCTGACGCTTGTTGATCTCGCGGTTGAACAGCGCCAGTTGGTGTTCGAGGCTGTCGTAGTCGCTGCGGATGTTGCGCAGGGTGCGGGCGATGTCCGTCACGGCGGCACGGCGAGCCTTGCCCAGGGTCAGGGCTTCGTCGGTGCGGTGCGCATAGGCGTTGATCAGCAGTTGCAGGCGACGCTCCATATCGTCTTCGCTGTCGAATTTGGCCACGCCCTTGAGGCGCACCTGAGCGTACAGCGCTTCGATCTGGCCGTCGGCCCGCAGCAAGCCTTGCCAGCTGTCCTGATAGTCGTTGAGCAGCGGCAGCAGATTGTCCATGGAATCGTCGATCGGGTCCATGAACGGTGTGCCGAACGGCAGGTCTGCCGGCAACAACTGGCGACGGCGCAGAGCGTCGTCGAGGGTGCGTTGCTTGGCTTCCATGTCGCCGATCTGGCGGCCGACCAGTTGCAGCTTGGCCGACAGTTGCTGGACGCGCTCGGTGAAGGCATCGCTGGAACGCTTCAATTCGTCCTGTGCGGCCTCCATCTGCGCCAGTTGTTCCAGCTTGTCGCCTTCCTCGGCGCTCAGGGTTTGCGCGCGACGGAAATCTTCCAGGGCTTTCTGCGCATCCAGCACTTGCTGGTACAGCACTTCGGTCTGGGTCTTGCTCGCGGCGCGGTCGGCGGCCACGGCCTGCTGGGTCTTCAGTTGCTTGAGTTCTTTGTCCAGGCGTTCCTTCTGGTCGCGCAGGGCCGCGCGGTCAGCCAGGGCCTGCAATGCCGGCGGCTCGATGTGGGAGATGTCTATGGACAGGCCCGGCACTTCGAAGCGTTCGCCTTTGAAGCCGTCGAGGATCAGCTCCACGGATTTCACCCAGTCGCCGTTTTCGTCGAGGGTGATGCCGTGTTCGCCTAGCGGCAGGCTGAACAGCGCGCTGTTGAACAGGCGCATCAGGCGTTCGACGTCTTGCTGCGAGAATTCTTCGCGCAGTCGGGCATAGCTGTTGTTGTCGGCGTGATCGAGTTGCTGCTTGACCGACTTCAGACGTTTTTCCAGGTCGCGCAGGCGCTCGTCGAGGTCTTCGGCGCTGAACTGGCGCGATTGTGCCAGCGCACCGGCCAGTTCGTCGTGGGCGTCCTTGGCGGCCAGCAGTTGCTGCTCCAGCACCTTGACGTCATCGATCAGGGCAAAGCGATGCTTGAGCACCGACAATTCGCCGAGCCAGCGCTGGATGCCGGTGATTTCCCGCTCCAGGCGCATCAGTTCCTGAGTGCCACCACGCTGGTCGTTTTGCAGGGCATCCTGCTCGTTGCGGTAGTGCTCGGCCTGAATGGTCAGCTCTTCCTTGCGCGCACTGGCGTAGTCCGACCAGGTGCCCAGCAGCGAATCGAGCAGGGGCGAGATCCGGTGCAGCTTGCCGCGCAGGATGTCGCGTTGCTTCACGCCGTTGGCCAGGGCTTCGACCAACGGGCCGGCGGCGACCAGCGAGTTGTAGTCCTGCTCCATGCGTCGTACATCGCGGAACGCTTCTTCGCACGCAGCGATGTAGTCGACGCTGCCGGAACGCAGGCTGTGTTCGAAGGCATCGAGGAACAGCTGCTTGAGCTTGGCCGCGGTGATTTCGCGCATGTGCAGCAGGTTGATGAACAGCGCGCGGAAGGTCTTCAGGCTCTGCTCGCTGGTGGAGCGCAGCGGAATCAGGGTCAGGTCCAGCGGAATCGAGGTGTGGCCACCGACCAGCAAACGGCGCAGTTCGTCCGGCTTGAGTTCGTAGGCTTTCAGGCCTCCGCGCTCAAGGTTGGTGAACAGTTCTTTCTGGCGCAGGCAGGTGTCGTTTTTCTGGTAGTGGGCCAGGTCCAGTTTGCCGGCATAGGCAAAGAACTGGTGACCGAAGCCGCCGCCCGGGCCGCGGCCGACCACGCCGATCACGTGGGGGCCGTGGGGCAGGTTCACTTCGACCAGGATGTAACTGGTGTCCGAGGCGAAGTAGAAACGCCGGGACTGCTCCAGGCTGTACTTGCCGAAGCTCATGTCCGACATGCGCGCCAGGATCGGGAACTGCAGGGCATTGATCGAGGCGGATTTACCGAGGTTGTTGGCGCCGTACACCGACAGCGGCTCTTCCAGCGGGAACAGGCCGAGGCTGTAGCCGGCGGTGTTCAAAAGGGCAAAGCGGCGGATGCCGTAACGTTCCTTGCTCATGCGTCGAGCTCCTGTTCTTCGGCGATGGCGCGGGCCAGGGCGTCTTCTTCGCTTTCATCTTCAAATTCTGCAAGGTCGAGCGGGTCATCGGTCTGCAGCAGTTTTTCGTCGCTGTCTTCGTCGATCAGCACCGGCACCGGCAACGGCAGGACGCTGTGCAGGCTGGCGGCCAGATCGCGGTCCTGCTGCACCGACAGGCACACATCGAGGAAGCGGTGCATCGGCGGCAGGAAACGGTAGATGCCGTTTTCTTCGCTGGCGAAACCGAGCTGGGTCATGCGCCGCATGATCTTTTCTTCGAGCTCGTCCTGGGTCTGCACTTCGGCCTGGATGAACAGGTCGCGGTACTTTTCCAGCAACGACGGCAGCTCATCGCGGCCGAGGCTGCCGCCATCGAGCACGGAGATCGGGTCGCGGCCCTGGTCGGCCAGGTGCTCGACGAGGATGAAGGTGAACAGCGCAAGACGCTGGGCAGTCTTGTTCACCGCCGCCGCCGCGAGGTCCGGCACGAAGTAGTAGAAGCCGCGGGTGTCGCAGACCAGTTCAAAGCCCAAGGCCTTGAACAGCGTGCGGTACTGGTCCTGGAAGTTCGACAACTGTGCGTACAGCTCCGGATCGCGGCGGCTGACGTGATAACCCTTGAACAGCTCGCGAAAGATCGGCGCCAGCTGGGACAGTTCGGATAGATCAAGATGCATAGGGAGTGCTCGCAGAATCCTCGGCGGCGGTGTCGCTGACCGAGAGCAGGGCGAAGGAGCGCAGGCTGACCTGATGCTCGTGTGTGTAGTAGTCGCGACGTTCCAGACGCTCGCGCGTGAAGCGTTTTTCCCGCGACAGGCGCGAGAACCAGTACAGCAATTCGTCGGTGGCGCCGTCCGGTTCTTGCTCCAGCAGCCAGGTCATCAGGTCCGGCATCGGCAGGGCGTCTTCGCAGCGTTCGAGCATTTCCCGAACGGTGCGTGGCGCCCGTGGTGCTTCGCCTTTCTGGGTCTTGTGCGCCTTGGGGAAGCGCGTCGGTTTCGGTTCGAAGCGGGCCAACGCATAAACGTAGGCTTCGACCTGACTGGCACTGCCGAGGAAGGTGCTCTGCGGACGAGTGAGCATCGGCATCGCCGCTTGTGGCACGGCGTCGATGCCCTTGCGACGGATCATCGACAAGGCCAATGCCGCGCCACGGGTCACGGCGTTGTGCCGGCGCGCTTCTTCACGCAGCGGCAGCAGCAGCTCGCGGGCGTGACGCAGGGTCAGTTGGGCGCTGGTCTGCATTTCGAGGATGCGCGCATGGGTGCGCAGCAGCATGTCGTCGTCGACCAGGTGACCGAGGCGCTGCTGTTCGCTGAGCATCTTCAGCAGGACGGTTTCGACCTTGCGCACGCCTTGTTCGAAGGCGCCGTCGGCGTTCACCAGATCAATCATCGGCTCGACGTATTCGTCCCAGGTCGCCAGCACTTCAGCGTAACGCTGGCGCAACGGAATCTGCCGGTCGCTGGTTTTCGCCCGTTCGGCGACGGCCACCAGTGCCTGTTCGTCGTTATCGAGTTTTTTCAGCACGTCCCGCACGCGCATGTCGAGCAGGCGCAACTGGCGCGCAAGGTCATTGCCGTCGCGGATATCGAACGCGTCCTGGATATAACCGGCCAGACGCTCGAGGTGGCGCAGGTAGGCTTCGATTTCCAGGCACAGGCCCAGGCGGTGTTCACGGCGCAGATAGGCGAGGAAGTCGTGAATCTGCGCATTGAGCTCGAAACGGTTCGGGCTTTTGGCCACGGGAACCAGGATGTCGAGGCGAATCCACACGTCCAGCAGGCTGGTGATGTCCTGCGGCGTACTGTCGAGTTGCTGGGCGGCCAGTTGCGTGCGCAGTTCGTTCAGGCTCAGTGTGCCTTGGTCGAAGTGCTCGCACAGAGGCTCCAGAAGTGCCCAGTGTTCAGCGAGGGCGCGCAAGACGCGCTTGGGTTCGATCATCGGAATGGCCGGCTGGTTGGCGATTAAAAGCCGCGATTGTACTGCATCGGGGACAATGCGATTCACTCTCGGGACGGGCTGTCGCCATTTTTCATAGGTGGAAAGACTATCGGTGAAGTCTATCGATCAACAGCGCGGGCGATCTTGAGCGAACGGCGGTAGAATCAGCGCACTTTAGTTATCCACAAGTGGCCGACCTTTGCTTATCGAGTCCCGTCGTCGCGCTTATCTGGCCGCCATGCAGGTGGTCAACTGGCTACCGCGCACCGAATTGCCCTTTGCCGCGCCGTCGCGGCCCGAGCTGCTGGCGATCCCTGAGCCGCTTGTCGTCGTGCCTGTTGCGCCGGCTCCGGTGGCTGAAACGCCCGTGGCGCCTGTGGTCAAGCCGGCCGAGCGGGCGAAGATCGAGGTGCCGCGACCATCGCTGGCGAGCACCCGCACCGGTGCCAAACCGGTGGAAGAGGCCGAAGAGGCGCCCGTGGTGGCCAAGGCACCGGTCGTGCCGCCGCCGCGTTTCGCTCTGCAATTGCTGCGGGCCGGGCGTTGCCTGCTGCTGGTGGAGTTACCCACAGGTGAATCCTTCCAGACTCGCGATCCTGCTTACATGCTGCTCAAAGACATGCTGCGCGCCGCCGGTCTGCCGGACAGCCCGCAGATTGTCGGTGAGCCGGTGCGTTGGCCGCTGCTGGTGCGTGGCACGATGGACCAGGGCCCGGAAGCGGCCCGCGACTTCGTGCAAGGTTTTCTCTCGGTGCGCATGGAAGAAACGCCCTGCGCCTGCTTGTGGCTGATCGGCCTGCCTGCGGTGCGATTTGCCGGCGAGGCGGATGCCGAGGCGTTCAATCGCGAATTACAGATCGAAGGCCTGGGCTCGGCCTGGGCGGTGCCGGGCCTGGAATTATTAATGGAAGAGCCACAGTGTAAGGCTGATGTCTGGCAAGCCATGCGTCGGCTGATGGCGCGCTGGAAAGAATCGAATGAGTGACGCTGTATCGTTTCGCCCGATGACCGAGGCGGACCTGGAAACTGTACTGAAAATCGAATACGCGGCCTACAGCCATCCCTGGACCCGCGGGATTTTCCTCGATGGCCTGGGCAAGTATCAGATCTGGCTGATGTTCGAAGGTCAGCAGCAGGTCGGCCACGGTGTGGTGCAGATCATCCTCGACGAGGCGCACCTGCTGAACATTACGGTCAAGCCGGCAAACCAGGGCCGTGGCCTGGGGCTGACATTGCTTGAGCATTTGATGTCGATTGCCTACAAGGCCGACGCCCGGGAGTGTTTCCTGGAAGTGCGCGACAGCAATACCGCTGCGTTCAAGCTGTATGAGCGATATGGTTTCAACGAAATCGGCCGGCGTCGGGATTACTACCCGGCGGTGGGCGGGCGCGAAGATGCGGTGGTCATGGCCTGCACTTTGGTGGATTGAGCCACAGGATCAACGTTTTTTGTCGAGAGGATCGCGCAGCGCCAGTTCAGCCTCATCCAGGCCATTGCCACCGCCAATATCGTCCTCATCGACAATGCTCAGGTCCCAATCCGCACGGCTATCATTGCCCGCCTCATGGGCATCCCGGGCGCCGTCTTCACGGATCAGGGTTTCCGGGCTCAGGTCGTCGTCGGTAGGTTGATGGTCACTGGTCGAGGCATCAGTCAGGCCCGCTTCACGTCGGCGGCGGCGCGGCATCAGTTGCTCGCGCTCCTTTTCCGGCAGTTCGTCACCGATTCTGGCGCTGGGTTCTTCGGCGTCGAAATCCAGCTCACGCACCGAGCCCATGCGGTCTTCGTTGTCATCGACGGGTTCCGGTTGCACCGCATCGTACGGACGTCGTGAATCATTCATGGTAATTCCTCATACTGTAGGCCTTACTACGGTTGACCCACGTGGCAACCGATAATTCCACCGGCATGGAGCCCCGTGTTCCGGATCAGGAGAGCATCTGCATTTCGCGCGTGACCCCGACGGACGGTTGTCAGTCAAAGCTGCGCATCATTCTTGAGGCTTCAAAGCATGAACGAATTACAAGATCTGATTGATAACAACGAGCGTTGGGCCGCTGCGATCAAGGAGGAAGATCCTGACTTCTTCGCCAAGCTGGCTCGCCAACAGACTCCTGAGTTCCTGTGGATCGGTTGTTCCGACGCCCGGGTGCCGGCCAACGAGATCGTCGGCATGCTGCCGGGCGATCTGTTCGTACACCGTAATGTGGCCAACGTCGTGCTGCACACCGACCTCAACTGCCTGTCGGTGATTCAGTACGCGGTCGATGTACTCAAGGTCAAACACATTCTCGTCACCGGCCATTATGGCTGCGGCGGTGTGCGTGCTTCGATGCAGGATCGCCAGTTCGGCCTGATCGACGGCTGGCTGCGTTCGATTCGCGATCTCTATTATGAAAAGCGCGAAGAGCTGGCCAAATACGCCACCGAAGAGGAGCGTGTCGACCGCCTCTGCGAACTCAACGTGATCCAGCAGGTGGCCAACGTCGGGCACACCAGCATTGTGCAAAACGCCTGGCACCGTGGGCAGAGCCTGTCGGTCCACGGCTGCATCTACGGCATCAAGGATGGCCGCTGGAAGAGCCTGAATGCGACCATCAGCGGTTTCGAGCAACTGCCGCCGCAGTACCGCCTGCGTCCGTTCGAACCTCTGTGAAACCCTTCAATACAGACTTCGCCGACGCCACTGTTGCAAAAACAGCTGGCCGTCGGCGTTCGGCTCTTCATCGTAGCCGGTAATCCAGCCACGGCACTCGTATGAGCCGCACTGGCAGGCGAACTGGCGTTGCAGTTTGTCTTCGGTGGCAGCGAAGTCCATGGTCAGCCAGTCCCCCTTGCTGATGTCCTTCAGCGCCCATAACCACAACTCGCTCAAGTCGAGAAAGACATTGGGGTCGCAGGAGTGTCGCAACAGTCCGCAGAAGCGCGGGTCGTAGACGTGCACACCCGGGGCGAGCTGGCGGGTATGCCGGCAGCGATAGGGCAGCAAATGCCCCGACGCCCGGCAGATACGAGTGATTCGCGGGAATTCGCGCCGCGCGGCAATAGCCGTGGCCTCACCCTTGGCGTTTTCAATGATTTCGAAGTCGGCCAGGGAAGGAAATCCCAGGCGAACGGGCAGCTCCGAAAAGGGGTAAACACCTTGCGGCGGTTGTGGGTGTTTTCGTTGAGGGGCGTGAGCTTTCATAACGATCCCTGTCTGCTGGGTGCTGCGACTTCCTTGCGCCGACGGTCCTGTCAGCACAGCAGCACATGGGTTCAGCCCAAGCCTCCCGCAGATACTACGGGCGGTCTACTGTCATAAGTGACAGGTTGGCAGCCGTTCATCGGGTTACAACGGCGGAGCAGGTTTCGCCGTGGCTGGCGCTGGGGTCTTGAGCTGTTTGAGCTGGGACACGATCGAAGCTGTCGCGCATTTGCCCGCGGCCTGTTGGGGCGACAAGTTGCGGACCGAGGTGTAGAACAGCTCGCAGGTTTTTTCTTTCCGGGCCACTTGCCAGGTTTGCCTGCAGGTATTGAGCTCAACGTCCGGATTGCTGTCCGGTTGGCGGCCCATGGTGGCCTGCCAGCACGCAGCACTCAAATCTTGGCCCATGACTTTCAGGCCTGCCGCATCGGCCTTGGCCTGGGCGTCACTGCCGGTATAGCTTGCCGGATCGGCGGCATACCAAATATAGCTCGGGTGGTTGGAGCCCAATACGGGGACTTTCACGCCGTTGTCCGGGGTGATCTGGACCAGGCTCAACACGTTCACCGTCTGCCCGTATTGCTCTTTGATCCAGTTACGCACCGGTGTACCGAAGGCGACCATCGGCAGGGCTGCGCCGCTGGCGTTCAGGCTGACCTCCTTGACCATGGTGGTCTGGTAATCCTTGAAGTAGCCGTAGACGCCTTCGAGGTCCTTGCCCGCGTTGGACGGCGCGGCAATCGGGGCGATGTCGATGATCGTCTGGTAGCCCGGCGTCTGCTCGGCCGGGATGCCATTGGCGGTGAGCAGCGTGGCCCAACGATCCGTGGTGGCGGACCTCAGGTAATCCTGGGCCTGGGTCAGCGAATAGTCGGGCGGGAAGTGCAGCAGCTCGACACTTTTGCGGTTCTCCAGGGCCATGCCCAGTGGCAGGAACAGGTACCAGCTATACACCCACTTGCCGTCGGCATTCAGTTTGTTGGCGCCGCTATAGGCCAGGTCGCCGGCATTGAGCAGCGCTGCCAAAGGTTTTTCATACCCGTCGGGCACGCCGATGATTTCTGCGTGGAGCTGACCATTGTCGGTTTTGACCAGAACCTTCGCGTCGCCGTAGCCATCGCGCTGCACGCTCTGGGTCAGGTAATGCTCGACGGTTTGCTCAAGCGTCCAGTTGCGAAAGCAGATCACGTTACAGTTGTTGGGGTAGGCGAAGAGGCGGGTAACGCGTTCGGTAGTGCCTAGCTTCAAATTGACATCGGCGTGGGCGGTGGTGCTCAGGGTGAGGGCTGCGAGGGTGAGTGCCGCGAGTTTGAACATGCTCAGATCCTTTTCAGCGTATTAAGACCAGCAGTTACTGAAACAGACGGGGCGGAACAAAAAGGGCCGATATCAATACCGGCCCTTTTTTATGGTTACGACATAACCGGCGGCAAATACGCCAGCGTCGTCCCCAGTGCCCATAACAACACTAGCACCAGTGGCGTGTGCACCAGCAACTGTACGAACGAGAAGCCGATCAGGTCCCGCGCCTTCAACCCCAGCACGCCCAGCAACGGTAGCATGTAGAACGGGTTGATCAGGTTCGGCAAGGCTTCGGCGGCGTTGTAGATCTGTACGGCCCAGCCCAGGTGATAGTTCAGGTCATTGGCCACCTGCATCACGTACGGCGCTTCGATGATCCACTTGCCGCCACCGGACGGAATGAAGAAACCGAGGATTGCCGAGTACACGCCCATCAGCAGGGCATAGGTGTCGTGGGAGGCAATGCTGACGAAAAAGGTCGAGATGTGGTGCGCCAGGGTCTGCGCATCGGCGCCCTTGACGGTGGTCATCAGTGCGGCGATCGAGCCGTACAGCGGGAACTGGATCAACACGCCGGTGGTGGTTGGCACCGCACGGGCCACGGCGTCAAGAAAGCTGCGTGGGCGCCAGTGCAGCAGGGCGCCGAGCATGATGAACAGGAAGTTGTAGGTGTTCAGCCCGGAAATCGCACTGATCGCCGGTTTGGTCGAGAACTCGTGGAACAGCCAGCCACCGGCCAGCAGCACCAGCAGGATCATCAGCAGCGGGCTGTATTCCAGCCATTCGCCGGGACGGGTGCGCGGTTGCAGCGGCGGCAGGTTGAAACTCGGATCGACGCCGCAGGCCTTGGCATCACGCGCCGAGTTCGGACCAGGGGCGGTGGCGTAGGCAATGATCAGCGAGATGACGATCAAGGCCAGCAACATCACGCCGGACTGCCAGAGAAAGATCGTCTGAGTGAATGGAATCAGCCCGGTGATCGACAGAATCGACGGCGGCAGGCTCGCCGGGTTGGCTTGCAATTGTGCTGCGGACGACGAAAGGCCCAAGGCCCACACCGCACCAAGCCCCAGATAGGCAGCAGCACCAGCGGCGCGGTAGTCCATCTTCAGATCGGTACGACGGGCAAGGGCGCGCACCAGCAAACCACCGAATACCAGGGACAGGCCCCAGTTCAGCAACGACGCGACCATCGAAATCAACGCGACCCAGGCCACGGCGGAGCGGCCGTTTTTCGGCAGTTTGGCCAGACGGTCTATCAGCTTCACCGCTGGCGGCGAACTGGCGACCACATAACCGCCGATCACCACGAAGGCCATCTGCATGGTGAAGGGGATCAGGCTCCAGAAGCCGTCACCGAAAGCCATCGCGGCATCGGTGGGTTTGGCGCCCATCGCCAGGGTGGCCAGGGCCACGATAATCACCGCCAGGGCAGCAAACACCCAGGAGTCGGGAAACCAGCGTTCGGCAAAACTTGAGCAGCGCAGGGCAAAGCGGGCGGAGCGGCTATCTTCGATATCAGCGGCCACGGGGGTACCTCGGATTTTTTATGTTTGTTGTGGTCTTCGGGGCAGTAACCGCCCGTCTGGACAGACGCCAACATTAATTCAAGCCGAGGAATTTTGCGGGGCTGTTTTGTGGCTATGGGACTTTGGTCTAACGGGTTGTCCGTCGGTGCATTTGCGTAGACCATGGGCGCCTTGGTTTTTGCCTGTGCCAGAGTTCTTTTCATGACTGCCAACACCGATTCGCGCCTGACGCCGTTCAACCGCTCGGACTACAAGACCCTCGGGCTCGCCGCCCTCGGTGGGGCGCTGGAAATCTACGATTTCATCATCTTCGTGTTTTTCGCCCTGACCCTCAGCCAGTTGTTCTTCCCGCCGGAAATGCCCGAGTGGCTGCGCCTGCTGCAAAGTTTCGGGATCTTCGTCACCGGTTACCTGGCGCGACCGCTGGGCGGCATCCTGATGGCGCACTTCGCCGACCGTCTGGGGCGCAAGAAAGTCTTCAGCCTGAGCATCCTGATGATGGCGTTGCCCTGCCTGCTGATCGGGATCATGCCGATCTACGCGCAAATTGGCTATTTCGCACCCTTACTGCTGTTGGCCCTGCGCATCCTCCAGGGCGCGGCGGTGGGCGGTGAGGTACCCAGTGCCTGGGTATTCGTCGCCGAGCACGCACCCATCGCCCATCGCGGTTATGCCCTGGGTTTCTTGCAGGCGGGGCTGACCTTCGGTTATTTGATCGGCGCATTGACCGCAACCTTCCTGGCGCAGGCGTTCACTCCGGCGGAAATCCTCGATTACGCCTGGCGTTACCCGTTCCTGCTGGGCGGCGTGTTTGGCGTGATTGGCGTCTGGCTGCGTCGCTGGCTCAGCGAAACCCCGGTGTTCATGGCCATGCAGGCGCAACGCGAGGCGGCCGGCGAACTGCCGCTGCGCACGGTCTTGCGCGAGCATCGCCTGGCCATTTTGCCGGCGATGATTCTCACCTGTGTGTTGACCTCGGCGGTGGTGGTGTTCGTGGTCATCACCCCGACCATGATGCAGAAAACCTTTGGCATGACCGCCAGCCATACCTTCGCCTTGAGCGCACTGGGCATCGTGTTCTTGAACATCGGCTGCGTGCTCGCCGGGCTGCTGGTCGACCGCATTGGCGCCTGGCGCACGGTGATGCTCTATAGCCTGCTGCTGCCGCTGGGCATCGGCGTGCTGTATGCCTGCCTGATCATGGGCGGCGACTGGATCGGCCTGGCCTACGCGGTGGCAGGGCTGTGCTGCGGGGTGGTCGGCGCGGTGCCATCGGTGATGGTCAGCCTGTTCCCGCCGCGGATTCGCGTCTCGGGTATCTCGTTCACCTACAACATTGCCTACGCCGCGTGGGCGAGTGTCACACCGCTGTTGTTGATCGGCCTGATGCCGTGGAGTCCATGGATCTGCGTGATGTTCAGTGCGGTGATGGGCGCGGTGGGCGTGGGCAGTGCGGCGTACTTCGGTGCGCGGATGCCGAGAATCGCAGGCTGTTCTGCTGCTGGTGCGCATTGATTGTGCGCGTCGTAACTATTTTTACAGGGCAAGCCTGAAACACGCTTAAGTAAATGTTTCCAAGGCCGATGGTTAGGCTGCATATCGCTTTCTACCCCTGTCCATCGGTGCTTTCCCATGTTCAATAAACGCTTGAAGCAGGAGCTGTCAGCTCTTCGTGAAGAACTCTCGAGCCTCCAGCAAGTGAAGGAAAGTCTGGAAAGCGAGATGCTGGTGCTGACCCTCGACAGCGATGGACGGGTTCAGTCGGTCAGTCAGAACTTCCTTGGCGAAATGCATTACAAGAGCGGCGATCTGATTGGCCGACATATTGACGACTTCGTCCCGGACCACGTGAAATCCGATGAATTCCAGCAGCGTTTCAAGAACGCGCTGACCCGTGGCGAGCACTTCGCCGGCGCGGTGCGCCTGTTGCGCGGTACGGGCCAGGAAGCGTGGTTGCGTTCGATCCTGCAACCGGTGCGCTCGGCGGATGGGCGGATCAGGCATTTTTCGATTTTCTCCAGCGACCTGACCCGCACCATCGAAGCCTCCCGCGAACACGAGAACCTGATCGGCGCGCTGGTGCGCTCCACGGCGGTGATCGAATTCGACCTCAATGGCAACGTGCTGGCCGCCAACGACCGCTTCCTCAGTGGCATGGGTTACAGCCTGGCGCAGATCAAGGGCAAGCATCACCGCACCTTCTGCCTGCCGGAGGAGTACAACAGTGCCGAGTACCAGGACTTCTGGCGTCGCCTGAACGCGGGCGAATACGTGGCCAACCGTTTTAAACGAGTCGACAGCCATGGTCGTACAGTCTGGCTAGAGGCGTCCTACAACCCGGTGGTCGATGCCAACAATAATCTCTACAAAGTGGTGAAATTCGCCACGGTGATTACCGATCAGGTCAATCAGGAACAAGCCGTCGCCGAGGCTGCCAACATTGCCTACAGCACCTCGCAGCAAACCGACCAAAGCGCCCAGCGCGGTAACGCCGTGGTGACCCAGGCCGTGGACGTGATGCGCGACCTGGCCAAGCATATGCAAACCGCTGGCGATGGCATCGAAGCCCTGAACGAGCAGTCGCTGGTGATCGGTACCATTGTCAAAACCATCAGCGGCATTGCCGAACAGACCAACCTGCTGGCGCTCAACGCGGCCATCGAAGCAGCGCGTGCCGGCGAGCAGGGGCGGGGGTTCGCCGTGGTGGCGGATGAGGTTCGGCAACTGGCTTCGCGCACCAGCCAGGCCACCGACGAAATCGTCCTCGTGGTGCGGCAGAACCAGGACATGGCGCGTAACGCCGTGGCCCTGATGACCGACGGCAAGCTTCAGGCCGAACAGGGCCTGGCACTGGCGGCGGAAGCGGGTACGGTGATTGTCGAGATCCAGGACGGCGCGCAGAAAGTGGTCAATGCGGTGGGGCAGTTTGCCAATCAGTTGTCCAACTAGTGTCTAATCGTTAAGAGATCGCAGCAGCAACTCCTACAGGATGTACGCCAATCCAATGTAGGAGCTGCCGCAGACTGCGATCTTTTGATCTTTTGATTTCTATTCGGGCGGATCAATCCGATACAGCGCCCGGTTCACCGCCAGTTCCCCCAGCATGATGACTTGGGCAATCCCCAGCAGGGTATTGCGACTCGTCCCCTCCGTACGATCCGCCAGATCCATGGTCATGACGTTTGCCGAGGCCAGCGACTCGCAGGCATGGGCTAGCAGGGTTTCGATGTCGAGCTCCGAATTGACGAAAAACATCGTGCACAGTTTGCGTGGAGTGGCGCGGATGTCGGCGGCTGAGGGGATGCGGTCGGGAGAAGTTGAGTCGGAATCTATTGATGGGGATGTCGGATCAGTGTCCGGCGGATTCGGTGTGACCTTGAACATGGGAATTTTCTCCAGTAAGGGCCACAACCATCTCGCGACTAAACGGAAGGGTGGTGGCCGTGCGCAAGTTAGTCGACCGGTAAAGTTTCCCAAAACCCGGCGCGCCCGAAGACGCCATGCGCACAGCCACCATCAAGTGCAGGCGGATGCCTGACTGGATGACACTGGTACAACCGAGGAAAACTAGCCGGGCGACTAAACCCGATCACTGACAATCAGTGACGCGGAGCAAGTTACCGAGCGCCCCCAAAGCGCACAAGCCGGCGGATTCTGGGGTAACTGTAGGCAACGACGCAAGGCGCTGTGGCTTTCACGAAGTAACCTTGAGGCCTTTTAAACAAGCAGGGTTTGCGCTCTGGAGTAGCGTTCGACCCGAACGGTTTAACCCTGTCAAAAAGCAGCCGCGGCACTGGGCGCCGACAAGATGGCGAACGATCCTACAGGCTAGGGGCGTCAACACTCGGACGCATCCTACGAGTGCGCCGGAAGCATCCTATATCAACCTTTTTTTCCTTCCTGAAAGCTGTCGAGCGCTTGAACGGGGATGGAAATGAAGCCTCCCCCAATGTCCCAGGGAGGTCCGTACTTGAACACCATTCTGCCCGTCTTCTTCGACCACAGCCGCCACAAACTGCAGGTCGACGGACTCGACACCCACCTCGACGTCCTCACCTTCGAGGGTCATGAGTACCTCAGCCAACCCTACCTCTACCGCATCGAATTCACCGCCAGCGACCTCGACATCGGCGCGGAAAAATTCATCGGCCAGTACGCCGAATTCAACCTGTTCGCCGACCCCTCGACCCTGCGCGTGGCCTCTTGGGAAGTACCCAAACCGCCCAAGCCCCTGCGCACCGTCTATGGCCGCATCACCGCCTGCCAGCGCCTGTCCGGCTCAATCGACGAAGCCCGCTACGAAGTCACCCTGCAACCGCGCCTGGCCCTGCTCGATCGCGGCCAGCAAACGCGGATCTATCAGCACCAGTCCGTGCCAGACA
>NZ_JAHBCX010000058.1:0-21963 GCF_019955895.1 Pseudomonas sp. GL-B-12 | reverse complement strand
CGCTGGGTCAGTCGGTATCAATGTTGAATGACAAATCGCATTCGTCGGAACGCCGCCCGGAGCAAGCCCGCTCCCACAGGAGGAAGTTGCGCTCGACCTCAGTCCGGCTGCGCAGCCAGCCACGTTTCATCGCAACACGTCTTGAGCGTTTCACGCAACCAGCGGTGGGCCGGATCCTTGTCGAAGCGCGGGTGCCAGGCTTGGGTCAACATCAAGGTTGGCAACGGGATCGGCAGGTCGAACGAGCGCAGCTTCAGTCCGAGCCGTCGCACACTCAGCAAGGCTTCCTTGGGCACCGGCAGAATCAGGTCGGAATCGGGCAAGGCAAACATCGCCGCATGAAAGCTCGGCGCAATCACCGCCACCCGCCGCTCCAGCCCCAAGGCATTGAGCGCGGTATCGATCGGACCTCGGGCAATGCCACGCCGTGACATGCTGATATGGGAATAACCCGCATAGCGCTCTGCCGTGATCTCATCGTCCAACAGCGGATGATCCTCGCGCACCAGGCCAACGAAGTGGGTGGAAAACAGGTTCTGGATCTTCACTTCCGGGGTCAATGGCCGGGTGTTGCTGACGCTCAGATCGATCCGCCCTTCGCGCAATGCCTCATCATCGCCATCGCCTTCCGGGACGAAACGCAATTCGCAGTGCGGCGCCTGCCGGTCAAGGGTGTCGAACAGCTTGCCGCCGTAGACGCCGACAAAGAAGTCGTTGGCCCGAATACTGAATCGCCGCCGCAGCGAGCTCAGCTCCACCGCATCGGCCGAACGAAACAGCAACCCGGCCTGTTCCACCACGCTGCGCACCTGCTCGCGCAATTCCAGCGCCTTGGGGGTCGGCACCAGGCCACGGCCGGCGCGCACCAGGATCGGATCGCCAATGGCTTCGCGGATGCGCGTCAATGTCCGGCTCATGGCCGCCGGGCTCAGGTTCATCCGCCGCGCCGCGCCCACCACACTGCCCTCGTCGAGCAAGGCATCGAGGGCGACCAACAGGTTCATGTCCGGGAGTTGCATGGTGAGCACTCTAACCTGATCTTTGTTGATTCAGACGCAATGCTAGCAAACTCCACCGAGCCATTGTGCGAGCGGGCTTGCCCGCGAAGAGACCAGAGCGGACTTCACACAATCAGACAGTCAACGCACCATCCCCCAGCGCCTCACAGTCACCCGCTCCAACGAATCAAACACCAGATTCTCCACCAGCAAACCAATCAGAATCACCACCGCCAACCCGGCAAACACCTTGTCTGTGTACAGCTCATTGCGATTCTGAAAAATGTACCACCCCAGCCCGCCCTTCCCACTGGTTGCACCAAACACCAGCTCAGCAGCAATCAACGTCCGCCAGGCAAACGCCCAGCCGATTTTCAGCCCGGCGAGGATTGATGGCAGTGCCGCCGGAATCAGGATGAACAGCACGAAACGCATGCCCTTGAGACCGTAATTGCGCCCGGCCATGCGCAGGGTTTCCGAGACGCCGAGGAAACCGGCGTAGGTGTTCAGCGCCAGCGCCCAGAGCACCGAATGCACCAACACGAAAATCAGGCTGTTCTGCCCCAACCCGAACCACAACAACGCCAGCGGCAGCAGGGCGATGGCCGGCAAGGGGTTGAACATCGAGGTCAGGGTACTGAGCAGATCGCGACCGAATTGCGTCGACACCGCAAGAGTGGTCAGAGCAAACGCCAGGACGATGCCGATCAGATAGCCCTTGAGCAACACCACCAGGGAAATCCACACCTTGCCCAGCAATTCACCGCTGAGCAGGCCGTCGTACAAGGCGTGCGCGGTTTGCACAAAGCTCGGCAGCAGCAGGTCGTTGTTTTGATACCGGGCAACAGCTTCCCAAAGCACTGCGAGCAAAATCAGGATCAGGCTTTTGCGCAGCCAACCTTGCTGCCACAGGCGTTGGCCTAGGGGTAATTCCCGCTCCAGCGGCACGCTGGTCAGTGGCTGCAAAACCGTTTCGAACTCTTCACGCGGGGATGATAAATGGCTCATCGGGCCCTCCTCTCAACTGGCTCAATAAGCGATGCGGATGTCGGCGAAATCCAATTCATGTTCGGCTTGCGGTGATTGACCTTCGTCGAACAACAGCCGGTGAATACGTCGCGCCGACTCCTGAAACGCCACACCGCCGAGGCTGTGCAAATCGTATTGGTGGCTGTGGACCTCCGCCCTCACCCGGCCCGGATGGGGCGACAACAACAGAATGCGATTGCCCACCACCAGCGCCTCTTCGATAGAGTGCGTGACGAACAGCAGCGTGAAACGCACTTCCTCCCAGAGCAGCAGCAATTCTTCCTGCATCTTGCGCCGGGTCAGGGCATCGAGGGCGGCGAAGGGTTCATCCATCAACAGGATTTTCGGCTGCATCGCCAGCGCCCGAGCGATGGCGACCCGGGCCTTCATCCCGCCTGACAAAGTGTGCGGATAAGCCTCGGCAAACGCCGCCAGGCCGACCTTTTCCAGATAGTGCAGCGCTCGCTCTTCGGCTTCCCTGCGCTTGAGGGTTTTCGAGGCCAGAAGCGGAAACATCACGTTCTGCTTCACGGTTTTCCACGGCGGCAGTTGATCGAACTCCTGAAACACCACAATCCGGTCCGGACCCGGCGCATCGACGCGCTGGCCTTGCAGACGGATCTCGCCTTCCACTGGCTGGATGAAGCCGGCGGCGGCCTTGAGCAACGTCGACTTGCCACAACCGGACGGCCCGAGCAGGACAAAGCGGTCCGCCGGATCGATCTCGAAACTGACTTGATGGGTCGCCCGCACCACCCGCTGCGGTGTGCGGTATTCGAGGCTGACGTTATCGACCGACAGCAGCGCCTGGGCTGCCGCGATCGGTTTGCTGACCGTGTGGCCTTGCAAAGGGGCGTTCATTTCGGTCAGCTCCCTTGCAGCGGTTTGGCGTCCTGGAAGAAGTAGTCCTTCCATGAATCCGGTTTGTTTTTGATCGCGCCAACGCGGTAAAGGAACTCGGCCAGCGGGTAAGTGTTTTTCGGCGTGACGCTGAATTCGAACTGCGGGTTGTCGATGATTTTCAGCAATGCGGCGCGGTCGATTTTGGCCTTGGTAACACGGATGTAAGTGTCCGCCGCTGCGCCTTTATCGTTCTGCGCGAATTGCGCCGCTTCGGTCAGCGCATCAATAAATGCCTTGTAGGTTTTCGGGTTCTCATTGCGGAATTTCTCGGTAGCGAACAGCACCGTCGGCGAGTTCGGACCGAGCAGGTCATAGGTGTTCAGCACCACGTGCACGTTGGGATTGGCCAGTTCCTGATCCTGGAACGGCGGGTTGGAAAAGTGCCCGCTCAGCTCGGTGCCGCCGGCCACCAGCGCCGCTGTCGCGTCGGGATGTGGAACGGCGATGGTGTACTTGTCGAGGCGATTGAACTCATTGTCACCCCACTGTTTGGCCGCCGCGTATTGCAGGAAGCGCGACTGCACGGACACGCCCACCGCCGGCACCGCGATGCGGTCCTTCTCGGTGAAGTCGGCGATGGTTTTGACCTTGGGATTATTGCTCACCAAGTAGTACGGAAAGTTGCCGAGGGAAGCCACGGCTTTTACGTTCTGCTTACCGTGGGTGCGATCCCAGATGGTCAGCAGCGGGCCGACACCGGCGCCGGCAATGTCGATCGAGCCCGACAGCAACGCATCGTTGACCGCCGCACCGCCGGAGAGCTGGGTCCAGTCGACCTTGATGTCGATACCTTCCTGCTTGCCGTACTTCTCGATCAGGTTCTGATCGCGCACCACATTGAGCAGCAAGTAAACGATGCCGAACTGTTCGGCAATGCGGATTTCACCTTCGGCGTGGGCCACGGTCGGCGCCATCAGGTTGCCGGCGATCAGGCTGAAACCCAGGCCGATGGCCGCGGCCAGCGGTGCGAATGGAAGACGTTTGGACATGATCAGATCTCCGACAAATCAGAAAGGCGCGTCGCCCTGGATGGTGGTGCGATACAGCTTGCGGCGCAGATGGCTGGGGCATCCGGCGGCGAGGTGGATCAGCGAACGGTTGTCCCAGAACACCAGGTCGTGGGGCTGCCATTGATGGCGGTAGATGTTTTGCGGCAGCACGCTGTGGGCATATAGCTCGGCCAGCAGTTGCTGGCTCTCGCCTTCCGGCAGGCCAACGATGCGGGTGGTGAACCCCTCGCTGACGAACAACGCCTTGCGGCCGTTTTCCGGGTGGGTACGCACGACCGGATGGACGACTTCGGCGACCTGGGCCAGTTGCTCCGGGGTCAAGGTCGGACGCCAGCTGCCTTCGAATTTGGTCTCGCTGTAACGCGCCGTGTAGGAGTGCGCCGCCGAGCGACCTTCCACCGCTTTGCGCAACGCGAGCGGCAGGCTTTCCCAAACTTTGTGCATGTCGGCGAACAATGTGTCGCCGCCTTCTGATGGCAGCTCCTGGGCATGCAGCATCGAGCCCAGGCTCGGCAGCTCCTTATAAGAAAGATCGGAGTGCCAGAACTTCCCAGCATCGCCGAGGCCGATGTTCTGGCCGTTTTCGACGATGTTGGAAACGATGAGGATTTCCGGATGCCCTGCCAGCAGGAACTGCTTGAGCACATGGATCTGCAACACGCCAAAACGACGGCTGAAATCGATCTGCTGCTCAGGGGTTATGCGCTGCTCGCGGAACACCACCACGTGATGATCCAGGTGCGCGCGGTGAATGCGGGAAAAATCGTCATCATTGATCGGGCGGGACAGGTCGAGACCGATGATCTCGGCGCCCACCGCTCCGCTGAACGGGCGGATTTCAAAGAATTGTGGCGCGATGCTTGGCGAAGCTGAAGCTGCAGACATAAATCACTCCCACGCACGGCACGCTCAAAAGCGCGCGCGTCGATCAGAAACTCACGGAGGTCCCGTGTTGGTTCGTGTCGTGCGGCGCGCCGATTGGTCGGCAGGTACGCAGGAGATTGACTTTATAGCTATAATAATTGAAATTTAAATACCGTTAATGAATAACGATATGGCGATTGAGAAGGGATTGAGTGGATGGTTGAGTGACGTAATTTTCACTTGCTCACAGGGTTGAGGTGTTTTGACTGACGCCATCGCGGGCAAGCCCGGCTCCCACAGGTTTTTGTGTCAAACACATGATCGTGTTTCAACAAAGAACCTTGTGGGAGCGGCGATGCGGCGATCCGACTTGCCCGCGATGGGGCCAGTGAATCCACTAAAGATCTAGCGCTCGTGCAGCGCCTCGGTCCGCGCGCGGATGATCGGCTTGAGCAGGTAGCTGAGAACGGTCTTCTTGCCGGTGATGATGTCCACGGAAGCCACCATCCCCGGAATGATCAGCAACGGCTTTTCATCGGTGCCCAAGTGGCTGCGGTCGGTGCGCAGCTTGATGATGTAGTAGGTAGTTTTCTTGTCTTCGTCGGTGATGGTGTCGGCGCCGATCTGCTCCAGCTTGGCCTTCAACCCGCCGTAGATGGTGTAGTCATAGGCGGTAAATTTTACCGTCGCTTCCTGCCCCGGATGCAGGAACGCGATGTCCTGCGGGCGGATCTTCGCCTCGACCAGCAAGGTGTCGTCCAGCGGCACGATTTCCACCAGGTCGCTGCCCGGCTGGATAACCCCGCCGATGGTATTGACCAGCAACTTGTTGACGATACCCCGCACCGGCGAAGTGACCAGCGTCCGGCTGAGCCGGTCTTCCAGGGCCTTGCCGGTGGCCTGGGCCTTGTTCAGGTCGGTGCGTGCTTCGTTGAGTTGGGTCAGGGCTTCGCTGCGGAACTTGCCGCGGGTTTCATCGACCTTGCGCTGCACTTCCTTGATTGCCGATTCGGCACGCGGAATGGCCAGGGTGGTGGCGTCGAGCTGACCACGGGTCTCCGCTTCGGCACGCCTTAGGCGCAGGACTTCCACCGGCGATACCGCGCCCTGGGCCACCAACGGCTCGGACATGCTGATTTCCTGACGCTGGAAGCCCAATTGCTGGCGATACTGCGCCTGCTTGGACGTGAATTCGCGCAGCTCTTGCTGGCGCTGGATCAGCTGCTCCTGCAAGCCGCCAATCTCATCGTGCAACTGTTGGCGACGGCTTATATAGAGCGATTCTTCGCTCTTGGCCTGACCCGGCACAGCCTTGAGCACATCCTCGGGGAAGTTCAGCGGGCGATCTTCGACCTCGGCGCTCAGGCGTTCGACCCGCAGCAGCATCGACAGCCGATCGGCCTCGGTTTCGCCAACGTTCGAAGCAAATCGCGTGTCGTCCAGACGAATCAGCGGTGCGCCAGCCTCGACGATCTGGCCTTCCTTGACGAACAGCTCGGCAACGATACCGCCTTCAAGGTTCTGGATTTTCTGAATCTTCGACGATGGAATCGCCTTGCCGTCGCCCTTGGTCACTTCGTCGATCACCGCGAAATTGGCCCAGAGCATCAGGAACACAAAGAACGCGATGATCGCCCAGATCGTCAGCCGCACCACTCGCGGCGCATCCTCGATCAGTGCCTTGTTGACCTCCGGCAGCGGCTGGCCCTGAAGCGAAGCAGAGCCTTTGAAGTAGCGACGGATCGAATCCTTGCCCGACTTAAGCAACACTGATCTGCCCCTTCTTCAACGCTTCCATCACCGCAGCTTTCGGGCCGTCGGCGAGTATCTGCCCGCGGTCGATCACGATCAGCCGATCCACCAGCGACAACAGCGATGCCCGGTGCGTCACCAGCACCATGGTCTTGTTTTCGATCACCGCTGCCAGGCGCTGCTTGAGGCGCTCTTCACCGGTGTTGTCCATGGCGCTGGTCGGCTCGTCGAGCAGCAGGATCGGCGGGTTGAGCAATAACGCACGGGCCAGGGCGACGTTTTGTCGTTGACCGCCGGAGAGGTTCTGCCCGCGCTCGCCGACTTGCAGCTCATAACCCTGCGGATGCAGGCGTGCATATTCGTGGACGCCGGCCAGTTCTGCGGCTTGCAGCACCAGTTCGTCTTCGACATACCGCGCGCCGGAAACCAGGTTGTCGCGCAAGGTGCCGGCGAGCAACTGAATGTCCTGGGGCACGTAGCCGATGTTGTAGCGCAGTTCGCTGACGTCGATCTGGCGGATATCCACACCGTCGACCAACAGCGCGCCGTCATCCGGCTGGTACAACCCCACCAGCAATTTCGCCAGCGAGCTCTTACCCGAGCCGCTTCGACCAATGATGCCGACCTTCTCGCCGGGACTGATCGACAGGTTGATGTTCTTCAGCGCCAGGTTCTGCTGTTGCGGGTAGGTGAAGTTGAGCTGGCGGCACTCAATGCCGCCCTGCAGCACCTTGCGGCTGAGCGGACGCTCTTCGAAATTGCGCTCCTGGGGCAACTCCATCATCTGGTCGACCGAGGTCATGGTCACCCGCGCCTGCTGATAGCGGGTCAGCAGACCGGACAGGGACGCCAGCGGGCTGAGTGCACGGCCGCTGAGCATGTAACAGGCAATCAGGCCGCCCATGCTCAGGTGACCGTCGATGATCTGGTACACGCCGAAGACGATCATGATCACCCCGGCCAGTTGCTGGATCAGCAAGGTGATGTTCATCGCCAGGCCGGAGAGCATTTTCACCCGCAACTCAAGGCGGCTGAGGGTGCCGATGGTCTGCTCCCACTGATACTGGCGTTCGCTTTCGGCGTTGTTGACCTTCACCGCATCCAGGCCGGCCAGGGTTTCGATCAGGCTCGACTGACGCTCGGCCCCCAACGCCATGGTCCGCTCCATGGTCGCCACCAGGGGTTTCTGCAAGGCGTAGCCGATGGCCAGGGCAATCGGGAATGCCAGCACCGGTATCCACACCAGGTGCCCGCCAAGGATCGCGATGACGATAAAGATCAGAATCGTGAACGGCAGGTCAATCAGGCTGGTGAGGGTCAGCGAGGCGAGGAAGTCGCGCAGGTTCTGGAACTCATGGATGTTCTGGGCAAAGCTGCCGACCCGCGCCGGCCGGTATTTCATGGCCATGCCGACGATGCGCTCGAACAGCGTGGCCGAGATAATCAGGTCGGTTTTCTTGCCGGCCAGATCCAGGCACAGGCTGCGCAGGCTTTTCAGGATCAGGTCGAAGAGGTAGGCGCCCGTGATGCCGAGTGCCAGCACCCAGAGCGTCGCTTCGGCCTGGTTCGGCACGACGCGGTCGTAGACGTTCATCACGAACAACGGCGCGGCCATGGCAATGATGTTGATCAGAAAACTGGCGGCGATGGCGTCGACATACAACCAGCGCGAACGCTTGAGGGTGTCGCGGAACCACGAGCGCGCACGCGGAATGAGCGTGCCGTGGTTGACGTCGAATTTGTGCTGCGGCTGGGCGAAAAAGACCCTGCCGGTGTAGTCGTCGGCCAGCAGCTCACGGCTGACCAGGGACTCGCCGCCATCGCTTTCGCTGAGCAGCACCCGTACCTGATCTTCGCCTTGCCAGCCAAGCAGGACGGCACTGCGACCGTCCCTGAGCAGCAACAATGCTGGCATGGCAATCGCCGGAATATTCTCCAGCTTGCGTTGCAGCACCCGACCTTGCAGCCCCGCGCGAGCTGCCGCACGTGGCAGCAACTCGATACTCAAGCGTTGCTCGGGCAGCGGCAGGCCGGTGGTCAGCATTGCCGCGCTGGCAGGCTTCTGGTGCAGCATGCAAAGAGCGAGCAGACCATCCAGTAACGGATCGTCATGCAACGCGTGCGGATCATGAATGAGTTGAACCCTACTGACTTCTGATTCCACGCTCGGCACTCTTGGCTAACAATTGAATAATGAAGGCCCTGCTCAATTCATACCGGGCAATTGGACCTTGGGCTTCACATCGTTTTGCACAACGGATGCCAATGGTGCGACTACTCCCTGGCTCTTGAGCAACTCGCCCATGGTCGCTTTGATTCGGTACTGCGTAAATAACTGAGTGTTCCTGATCTCCGCCAGACGGCGAGAGGAGGTAAACAGTTCGTTCTCACTGTCGAGCAAATCGAGCAGGGTGCGCTCGCCGAGGCTGAACTGACGCTGGTAAGCGGTACGCACGGCGGTGCTGTGATCGACGTATTGCTGGGCGATCGGCACCTGTGCGTTGGCATTGTTCAGGGCGTTCCAGGCCAGGCCCAGCTCCTCATTCAATTGGCGCAGGGCGTTGTTGCGGATGTCCAGCGCCTGGTTCGACAGGTACGCCTTGGATTCCAGATCGGCCTTGTTGCTGCCGCCGGCATACAGGTTGAAGCGCATACGCAGCATGGCTTGCCATTCGTTGTTGTGGCCGTCCTGACCATCAATATCGTTGTCCGCGGTACGACCTAGCTCAGCATCGAAGCGTGGGTAGAAAGTCGACTTGGCCGTGTCGTATTGCTTCTCGGCAGCGGCGATATCGGATTCGGCCGAGCGCAGGATCGGGCTGTTTTCCAGCATCTGCGCACGGGCCTCATTCAGGTTGGCCGGCATCAGCGCCATGAAACTCGCCGGGCGCTCCAGTTGATCGGGCATCTGGCCGACAGCGGAGAGGTAGTTGGTTTCGGCATCAGCCAGGTTGGTCTGCTCGGTGATCAGGTTGTTGCGCGCCTGGGCCATCCGCGCTTCGGCCTGATCGAGGTCGGCACCACTGCCAACGCCACGCTGGGTACGCAGCTGGATCTGGTCGTAAATGCGTTGGTGGCTCTTGAGGTTGTCCTCGGCCAGACGCACGAATTCGCGGCGGGTCAGCACGTCGAGATAAACCTGGGCCACGGTCAATCCGGTACGCTCGGAAGTACTCAGCAGCGAGTAGGCGCGGGAGTTGACGGCGGCTTGTTGACGCCCTACTTCGCTGGACGTCGCAAAACCGTCAAAAACCACTTGGGTCAGCCGCAAACTGGACTCACTGCGATTCAGGGTTTCCCAGTGCTTGTTGCTGCTGCTGTCCGTGCGCGTCGTCACGCTATCGGTGCCTTCACGACCGTAACCACCCAGCAGGTCGACCCGTGGCAGGTATCCACCTTCCGCAGCCTTCAACTGATAGTCCGCAGCCAATCGGCTGTTGACGCCTGCCTGGACCTCCGGATGGACATCCAGCGCTTGTTGCATGGCGTCTGGCAAGGATTGCGCCTGGACGAAAGACGCGGCGAGGGCGAAAGGTAGAGCCATGAACAAGGGCGAACGCATGGTAGGAATTTCCCAGAACTTCTTGTCTTGAATCACAGCAAAAGAGCTCGCTGCGTCGGAAGATGGCAAGCCGAATGACCGTATGTCGGAAAGTTCAAAAGCGGAACTGGTTCACATACCGAGGACAGATCACCACTGAAATATCAATGTGACATTACAGGGACGATTGTTTAGGATGACCTCCAGAAGGTCAATAGTTTGGCATAAAGTTAATAGCGAAAAATCATAGCCAAATTATTGACTGATTTATGCGTCAAACTTGTGCATCCATTTTGCGTACGTCCAGACTGGTCGGCGCAGACGCCATCAGGTCTATGGACGTCAACTGAACGTGACACCCCGGAGAGTCTTCAATGAGCAGTGTTGTTGCCATCGTCAAAAGCATTGTCGGTCAGGTTTTCGTGGTATCCCCGGAGGGCATCCGCCGCGTTCTCGTTGAAGGCGACAAACTGTTTGCCGGTGACCAGATCGACACTGGCCTTTCCGGTGCCGTGTCCCTGGAACTGGCCGATGGCCGCACCCTGGATCTGGGCCGAGACACCCAGTGGAGCGCTGAAACCCCGGACTCCGGCACTGATCTGGCATTCGCCACCGCGCAAGCCGCGCCGTCGGTTGAGGAGCTGCAACAAGCCATTGCCGCCGGTGCCGACCCGACCAAAGACCTTGAAGCCACGGCGGCGGGTCCGACGGCGGCGGGTTCTGGTGGTGCCGCCGGTGGCGGTCACAGCTTCGTGATGCTCGACGCCACCGCTGGCCGCATCGACCCGACCATCGGCTTCCCGACCGCGGGCATCAACTCTGTTGCGCAAACCACTCAGGACATCACCGGCGGCCAGACCACCAACACCACCGCCAACACCCTGCGTGACTCGACCCTGAGCCTCAGCGCCACGCCAACCATCACCGAAGCCGGTGGCGTGCTGGTATTCACCGCGACCCTGACCCAGGCACCACTGACCGACCTGACTGTGACGCTGTCCAACGGCGCTGTGATCGTGATTCCCGCGGGCTCGACCACCGGCACCGTCAACGTGCCATTGGCTGCGAACGACACTGTTTATAACGACGCGACCCAGATCGAAGTAACTGTCACCGGCACCAGCGGCGGCAACGGCATCACCGTGACGCCGCCGACTACCCCGGCTGTGACCCAGATCACCGATACCGTCGACACCACTACGGTCACCCTGACGGCCGGCAACACCGTCACCGAAGGTGGCCAGATCACCTACACCGTAACCCTGACCAATCCGGCGCAAACACCGGTGACCGTCACCCTGTCCAACGGCTCGACCATCACCATTGAAGCCGGCAAGACTACCGGCACCGTCGTGGTCGAGACCCCGGCCAATGACGTCTATGTAAACGGCAGCACCGTCAGCACGACCATCACCGGTACCACCGGCGGTAACTTCGAAAACCTGGTGCCCAACACCACACCGGCCGTGACCACCATCACCGATTCTATGGACAACACAGGGCTGACCCTGACCGCCACCGGCAACATCACCGAAGGCGGCCAGATCACCTACACCGCCACCCTGACCAACCCGGCCGGCACGCCGATGACCGTGACCTTGAGCAACGGCTCGGTCATTACCATCGAAGCGGGCAAAACCAGCGGCACCGTCGTGGTCGAGACCCCGGCCAATGACGTCTATGTAAACGGCAGCACCGTCAGCACCACGATCACCGGCACCACGGGCGGCAACTTTGAACAGTTGACCCCGAGCACTCAGCCGGCGCTGACCACCATTACCGATTCAAAAGACGACACCGGCCTGAGCCTCTCGGCTTCCCCTGACGTGGCGGAAGGAGGGTCGATTGTTTACACCGCGTCCCTGACCAATGCCGCGGGCACAGCGGTAACGGTCACCCTGAGCAACGGCGCGATCATCACCATCGCCGCTGGCGCAACCACCGGCAGCGTGAGCGTCCCTGCCCCGGCCAACGACGTCTATAAAGATGCCGGCAAGGTCGAAGCCACCATCAAGGACGCTACGGGTCGCAACTTCGAGAATCTGGTCACTGATTCGACACCTGCAGTGACCAATGTCTCTGACACGATCGACACATCGACGGTCAGCCTGACCACCACGCCGACCATCGTCGAAGGCGGCACTGTGGTTTACACCGCTTCTGTCACTTCGCCAGTCACCGGGTCGCCGGTTGTCGTGACCTTGTCCAATGGCCAGGCCATCACTATTGCGGTAGGCGCCAGCAGCGGTTCCGTGAGCGTCGTGACGTCTGATGATGCCTTGGCGGGTGGTAACTCCCTGAGCGTCAAGATTGACGACGCCAAGGGTGGCAACTACGAGAAGCTGGACGTCGACGGCAAGTCGGCAGAGACCTCGGTGACCGATACCGTCGACGCTACCAATCTGTCGCTGAGCGCGACCGATTCCGTGGCCGAGGGTGGGTCGATTGTTTATACCGCTACCTTGACCAATCCGGCCGGTACGCCGGTCACCGTGACCTTGTCGAACGGTGCCGTAATCACCATCGAAGCCGGTAAAACTACCGGCACCGTGACCGTCGATGCGCCAAAAGACGACGTGTACCAGGACGCCGGCAAAGTCGAAGCGACCATTTCGACCGCTACGGGCGGCAACTTCGAAAACCTGGTGCCGAGCAACGTGCCGGCGGTGACCAACGTCACTGACACCATCGACACGACCACCGTTAAGCTCACCGCCTCCGAAACAGCGGCTGAAGGTGACACTGTCACTTACACCGCCACTGTGGGTGCAGCCGTGACCGGCTCGCCAGTGACCGTGAATTTGGCTAACGGCCAGAGCATCACCATCGACGTCGGTCACACCACCGGCACTATCACCACCAGCGCGCTGAACGACGTGCTGGCCGGTCACGCCCCACTGACCAACTCGATCACCGACGTCAGCGGCGGTAATTACGAGAACCTGGTCGCGGATAAAACGCCGGTTTCGACCACCGTCACCGACACCGTCGACACCACCAACCTGTCGCTGAACGCGACCGACTCTGTGGCCGAGGGCGGCTCGATTGTCTACACCGCGACCCTGACCAACGCCGCCGGCTCGCCGGTGACCGTGACCCTGTCGAACGGCGCGGTGATCACCATCGAAGCCGGTAAAACCACCGGCACCGTGACTGTCGATGCGCCGAAGGACGACGTGTACAAAGACGCCGGTAAAGTCGAAGCGACCATTTCCACCGCCACCGGCGGCAACTTCGAGAACCTGGTGCCGAGCAACGTGCCGGCGGTGACGGAAGTGACCGACACCATCGATACCTCGACGGTGAAACTGACAGCGAGCGAAACAGCGGCCGAAGGTGGCACCGTCACCTACGCCGCCACCGTCGGTGCAGCCGTGACCGGTTCGCCTGTCGTCGTGACGTTGGCCAACGGTCAAACCATCACCATTGAAGTCGGTCACACCAGCGGCACCGTGACTATCACCGCGCCGAACGACGCGCTGACTGGCCACGCCCCGCTGACCAACTCGATTACCAACGTCACTGGTGGTAATTACGAGAACCTGGTCGCCGACAAAACCCCGGTCAGCACCACCGTGACCGACACCGTCGACACCACCAACCTCAGCCTGAGTGCCACCAACTCGGTCGCCGAGGGCGGCTCGATCATCTACACCGCCACCCTGACCAACGCCGCCGGCTCGCCGGTCACCGTGACCCTGAGCAACGGCGCGGCAATCAATATCGAGGCCGGTAAAACCACCGGCACCGTCACCGTTGTGGCACCGTCCGACGACGTCTACAAAGACGCCGGCACCGTCCAGGCAACGATCAGCGACGCCACCGGCGGCAACTTCGAAAGCCTGGTGAAAGACCCGGCAGCAGCTGTCACGAGCGTAACCGACACCATCGACAAAACTGAAGTCAGCATCAGCGGCAGCACCTCGGTGACCGAAGGCCAGGCCGCCAGTTACACCGTCAGCCTGACTCACCCGGCCCAGACCGAAGTGACGCTGAAAATCGTCTACAGCGGCACCGCTGCCGACGGTTCGGACTTCACCGGTGTGTACACCGTGAAGATCCCGGCGGGTGCCAGCAACGCTGGCTTCGACGTCGCGACCATCGATGACAAGATCACCGAAGGCACCGAAAACTTCGTGGTCAAGATCGACTCGGCCATCGGCGGCGACTTCGAGAACCTGGCGATCAGCTCGTCCAACGGCAGCGTCAGCACTTCGATCATCGACAACGATGCACCGCCAGTGCTGGACCTCGACGCCAACAACTCCAGCGGCGCCTCCGGGGCCGATTACCAGGTGACGTTCACCGAAAACACTGCCGGTCCTGGCGTGTCTATCGGCGATACCGATCTGAGCATCACTGACCCGGACAGCACCCTGCTGACCGGCGCAACGATCGTGCTGACCAACCGTCAGCCAGGCGACGCGCTGAACCTGGGCAATAGCGTCAATGGCATCACCATCAATGCCAACAGCCAGGACGGTTCGGTCACGCTGACACTGTCGGGCAATGCGACGCTGGCCGACTACATGCAGCAGATCAAGAACATCACCTTCACCAACAACAGTGAAGATCCGAGCACCGTGCCGCGCATCATCACCGTGACGGTGACCGATGGCAGCAACTACTCCAACACCGCGACCACCACGGTCAACGTGGTGGCGGTCAATGACGCACCGGTCGCAGCACCGGTCAACGTCACCGGCACCGAAGACACGCCGCTGATCCTCGATTGGTCGACCTTCGGCGTCAGCGACGTCGACAGTCCGGCTGCCAGCCTGGGCGTGAAAATCACCCAGCTGCCGGGCGAGGGCAAACTGCAGTACCTGGACGGTTCGACCTGGAAAGATGTCGCCACCAACCAGACCTTCAGCAAGGCTGATATCGACGCTGGCAAACTGCGCTTCACGCCGGATGCCAACGAGTCGGGCGTGGACGGTTATGGCCCCGGCATTGGCGACCAAAAGGCTGACTACGCGCAACTCCAGTTCCAGCCAACCGAGGGCCAGTCGCTGGGCAACACCGGCACGATCAAGATCGACATCACCCCAGTGGCGGATGCACCGACCCTGAGCGTTGCCGACAACAGCGTAAGGTCCACCGGGTTGATCAAGGAAGTCTGGACCGGTCTGTCGGGCCTGGGCACCAGCGGAAACGGCGCGGACTCGACCACGCTGAAAAACGTGATCGACGCCGCGGGTACACCGAACTCCAAGGGCACCGTGACCAACGTGCAGTCCGACGGTAGTGTGACCGCCGGCACGGCGTCGAAAACCTCCGGCCTGATCTACCTCGAAGCTGGCAAGACCTACACCTTCAGCGGTGTTGGCGATGACAGCCTGTCGGTGACCATCGGCGGCAAGAACGTAGCCGCGATCACCTGGGGCGCGGGCGGCAACCTCAATGGTTCGTTCACCCCGACTACCAGCGGTTACTACACCCTGGACATCTATCACCACAACCAGAGCGGCCCGGGCAACTATGACGTCAACCTGTCGGTCAATGGCAGCACGCCGATCGACCTGAGCAGTGCCGGCGTACCGATTTACACCGGTGTGTCGGATCTGGTGAATGCCGGTGTGACCGTGTCTGACTTGCACGGCACCCAAGGCGAAGGCTACTACGACGGTTACAAACTCAATACCGGCGCCGAAGGCACCCGTGTGAAATTGTCCGCCATCACCACCGCGCTGACCGACACCGACGGCTCGGAAAGCCTTAGCCTGAAGATCAGCGGCATGCCGGTCGGCTCGGTGCTCACCGACGGCGCGGGACATACCTTCACGGTCACCGCGTCCAATGGCGAGGCCAACGTGACGGACTGGAGCCTTGGCTCTCTGACCGTCACTCCACCACCGTACTACAACGGCCAGTTCAACCTGACCGTGACCTCGACCTCCACCGAGGCCCTGGGTGGTTCGGCCAGCAACACTTCGCAGATTCCCGTGACCGTGTACCCGGCGGTCTACAACGCCGTCACCGCCACCGCGGCCGATGACACCATCACCGGCACCGACGGCAATGACATCATCGTCGCCGACATCGGTGGCCTGACCGTGGTGCCGGGCACCAACTACAACATCGCATTCATGGTCGACAGCTCCGGCAGCATGAGTACCTCGTCGATCAACTCGGCCAAGGACTCGCTGACGTCGGTGTTCAACACCCTCAAGCAAAGCCTGGGCAGCAACTCGGGCACGGTGAACATTTTCCTGGTGGACTTCGACACCCAGGTCAACAAGTCGGTGTCGGTGAACCTCAATGACCCGAATGCGCTGACTCAGTTGAAGGCGATTCTGGACTCGATGTCGTCCGGCGGCGGCACCAACTACGAGGACGTGTTCAAAACCACGGCCAACTGGTTCCAGAGTGCGGACGCCGTGGCCAACACCGGGGCGAAGAACCTCACGTATTTCATTACTGACGGCAAGCCGACTTACTACCAGAGCGGCGAGTCGACCAACCCGACCCTGTATGGCAGCACAACACTCGATAGCCTGATCACCACCAGCAACTATCAGTTGGGTAAAGCGATCAGCCTGTTCCCCGACAGCACGCACCAGATCGACATTACCGCCTCGGGCTACGTGACGGTCTGGACCAAGAGCAGCAACGGCAACAACGGCAACAACGGCAATGGCAATGGCAATGGCAACGGCAACGGAAGTAGCTGGTCATCCAAGGACTTCGGCTATCTGCATGCCCAGGGTGACGGCACCTACGAGTTCTCGGGTCGTGACGGCGACGGCAACAGCACCGACGGGGACACCACCAGCAACTCCACCAGCAGCTTTACACTGCTGAGCAACCTGTCGAATGTCGAGGCCATTGGCCTCAACAGCGACGTGAGTCTCAACGACCTGAAGCCGTACGACTCGGATCAAACGCCACAAACCAACATCGATCCGAAGGATCTGGCCAACTCGATCATCGGCCACACCGAAGCGACGATGCCAGGCAACGACACGGTCAGCGGTGGCGATGGCAACGACCTCCTGTTCGGCGACCTGGTGAGCTTCAACGGCATTGCTGGCGAGGGTTACCAGGCCATGCAAGCCTTCGTGGCACAGCAAACCGGCGTGGACGCCAACAAAGTCACCACCAGCAACGTGCACCAGTACATCACCGAGCATTACACCGCGTTCGATGTGTCCGGTGCCCATGATGGCAACGACAGCCTGCTGGGCGGTGCGGGCAATGACATCCTGTTCGGCTCGGGCGGAAACGACTCCCTCGACGGTGGCAAGGGCAATGACATCCTGCTCGGCGGCACCGGCAACGACACGCTGATGGGCGGACAGGGCAACGACATCCTGATCGGTGGTTCCGGCGGTGACACCTTCGTCTGGAAAGCGGGCGACACCGGCAACGATGTGATCAAGGACTTCAAGGCCAGCGAAGGCGACCGGATCGACCTGCGCGATCTGTTGCAGGGCGAAACCGGCAGCACCATCGACAACTTCCTGAAGATCACCACGGTCGATGGTGTGTCGTCGCTGCAAGTCAGCTCGGCCGGCCAGTTCAACTCGGGCAACGCGGCCGCCGCCACGCCGGACGTGACGATCAAGCTGGAAGGCAACAGCTGGTCGAGCGCCAACCTGCACAACCTGATTGCCGGTAGCGACCCGACCATCAAAGTCGACCACAACAACAGCTGATGCACGAAAACGGCCGCCCTTATGGGGCGGCCGTCACGTTTGCGGCCACTGCCCGGTGACGATTTCGTCGCTGCGCCACATACTGGCGTGCAGTTGACCTATGCTGCTGACAGCACGACGCTGGCTCAAATCCGAGGGGTGCTCAATGTTTTACGTGCAACGCGATGCGCAGGGCCTGTTGGTACGCGTGGAACCCGCCGCCTACGCCGAGGCCACGGAAACGCTGCCGGCCGACAATCATGAGATCCAGGCCTGGTTTGCCAACGCGGCTGTGGAGAACAGCCTCAAACAGCTCAAGCAAAGTGACCTGGAAATGATCCGGGTACTCGATGACTTGATTCAGGTGCTGACCCAGAAAGGCGTGATCCGCGTCACCGACCTGCCGATGGCGGCCCAGGCCAAACTGATGGACCGGACCCAGGCGCGTGAGGCGTTGGGTGGGTTGAGTCAGTTGATCGATGAGGATGAAAGCGGGTTGATCTGATCATTGATCTTCAGTGACTGTTCCAACCTCATCGCGGGCAACCCAGCTCTAAAGTGTTACTTCCAGGGCTTGGGCTCGCCGAACAACTGGCCTTGCACACCGTATAGCCCCATCTCGCGAATCACCGACAACTCGCCTTCAGTCTCGACCCGCTCGGCAATCAGCGGCAAGTCGATGCTGTGCGCCGCTCGCTGGATCGCCTCGATGAACAGGCGTTTATCACTCTCCAGGTCAATGGCCCGAATATAGCTGCCGTCGATCTTCAAGTACGCCAGCCCCAGCCGTGCCAGGTTGCCGATCATGCTGAAGCGCCCACCAAAACGTTGCAGGCTCAGGGAGAACCCGAGCTCGCGCAGGCGTCGGGTCAGTTGCTCCAGCACCGCCTGGTCAGGCAGTTGCTCTTCGCCAATCTCCAGGGTCAAACGCGGGCCGAGGTTGGAATGAGCACGCAATATCTCGAAGATTTTGTTTTGCGCTTGCGGGTCGGCCAGGGTAGCTGACGACAGATTCAGTGCCAGCGACGCCTCATGCCCGCTCATTTGCTCAAGCACCCGTTCGAGCATCAGCCGATCCAGACGCGCAGTCCAGCCGAAGCGCTCCAGCCAAGGCAGAAAACGCCCGGCGGAAATGGTCTGGCCGTGCTCGTCGAGCAGTCGCGACAGCACTTTGTAATGCAGTACCAGTTGCGTGTCCTGGGCGGCGACTACCGGCTGGAAATACAGCTCGAAACGTCGCTGCGTCAGCGCCTGGTCGAGCATCAGATGCCAAGCGTGGTGATCGTCGCCGACACTGGCCGAGAGGCTGTGTTCGATACAGGCCCAGTTCTGCTCGCCCTGGCCTTCGGCCTGCGCCAGCGCCTGATCGCCCAGGCTGAGCACGGCTTGCGGCGAGTCGCCGTGTGCAAAAGGCGCCAGGCCGATAGACGCCACGGCAGCCACATCGGTGGCGCCGGTAGCGTGAAGACTGGCCAAGGCGCTGTCGAGATTTTGTGCCAGTTGCAGCGCTTCTTCGCGCACCAGTCCCGGCGCCAGCACGGCAAATTCGCCGCCACGGATACGGGTGACCAGGTTCTGGGTTTCGGGATATTTGGCGCACTCGCGAGACAGCTGCTCGCCGACGGCTTTGAGTACTTCATCAGTGCGCTGACCACCGAGACGCTGATTGAGACCGGCCAGATCCTTGACCCGTAACAGCAGCAGATAACCGGAACTGGCCTGCTCCGGATTGCTTACCCGCGCATTCAGTTGCATCTCGAAATAACGCCGGTTGGCCAACCCGGTCAATGAGTCCTGATAGGACTCGACCCGCAGTTTTTCACTGCGCTCGGCCTGCTCCTGGAACAGCGCCTTGAGCTTCTCGACCATCTGGTTCATGGCCTGCACGACCCGGCGAAGTTCGGGAGTGCGCGGCAGTTCCGGCAGGCTGAGGAATTCCCGCCGGGCGATGGCATGGGATTGCTGGACCATGTAATCCAGCGGCCTCAATTGCTGACGCAGTAACAGTGCGCCGAGTACCGCACTGACCGCGCCACATAGCAACAACCAGCCCAGGCTGCCCAAAGCGCTTTGCCACAACTTGGCTAGCGCGAACATCGGGTGGCTGACCACCTCGACCCGGGCAGCCTGCTCCCAGCCACGGCTGACGATCGCGTCACCACCGGCGGGTTCCAGGCCGATCAGTTTGACGAACCAGTCCGGAACGTTGTTGACCGCCGGAATGCCCGTGCGCTCGACCAGGGTCTGGTCGGTCTTCAGATCGACCACGCGGATGCTCGCGTAGTAACCGCTGTCGAAAATCGAGCTGACCAGCAACTCGACCATCGCCGGGTCGTCGATGTTCGGTGTCAGGGAAAGCGCCAGCGCCGTCGCAGCGTCCTGGGCATGGGAGCGCAACTGGTTGACGTACTGAATGCGCGAGCTCTCCAGACTGACCATGAAACTGCCGGTGAAGGCGACCACCAGGAACAGACAGATAGCAATCAACAGCTGTTTGAACAAAGACATCTGAGCGTGTGCTCCTAGTTAGTCGTCTCGACCGGAAATCCTTCGGCCTGCATTTTTTTCAACACATCCTGCCAACGCGAAAGGCGTTTGGTATCGCCGACCTTTTTATTGCCCCTGGCGCCTGGCAGCCACAACCCTTCTGCATTGAAAGAGTAGACCGGCAGCAAATCCTTTCGCTGGCTGGCCGGCTTGATTGCATCAATCAGGCTGTCGAGCACCAGGGGCTCGGCCTCCGGACTCGAGTAGTAGGTCAGCACCATGTGCGCGCGGTTCTGGGTCAGTGCCTTGACATAGGTGATACGCAGCTTTTCACTGGCTACACCGAGGTGACGCAGGCTGAAGTACTTGGCAATAGCGTAGTCTTCACAGTCGCCGGCGCCTTTCCAGAGGGCTTCGATCGGGGTTTCCCAGTAGTCGACGTCATGCCACAGGTCGATGTCTTCGACGTATCGCAGCTGTTTGTTGAAAAAGCGATTGACCACATTGAGTTGTTCCAATTCGCCGAGTTGCTTCTGACTGGCCAGCAAGTATTGCCAGTCATTAATGCGCTGCTGACCTTCTCCCAAAGGTCCATACAATGCCTGCGCCCGTCGGCTGATCAGGGAAAAATCCCAATCGGCGCTCAAGCTGCCCAGCATCACGCCAGTCAGCAACAGTGCGCTGCACAGGCAGCGTAAAATCCGGGGGATCGTTAAACTTGCCGCCAATGCGAGGCATCCTGGATAGGCAGGAGGGAGTCGTTTGAATGGTGAAGGTTAGACCGGGAAAAGACAATGGCACAGTGAGATCACTGGCGGCGCGCTAAACTGCAAGAAAGGCACTCGTGAGCCTGTTTGACAAGCCGTCAGTCAGTTACTAGGGTCACTTGGATCCAAAAAATTCCATCACTCAGGGTGCGTTTAGTGACACAAAAGCCCAACCCTCTCAGCAGTATCAAGGTCAACGGGCCGATTCCCGCTCATATGGCACGCTCGGTGATTGAAGAAACCCTGCGCGCGGCCATACTCGACGGGCGCATTCCTTGCGGTGCGGCCTTGCGCCAGCAAGACCTCGCCGACCTGTTCGGCGTCAGCCGCATGCCTGTACGCGAGGCCTTGCGCCAGCTCGAAGCACAATCGTTGCTCAACGTGATTGCCCATAAGGGTGCCGTGGTCGCGCCGCTGGTCCAGGGCGACGCCGTGGAAACCTATGCGCTGCGCATCCTGCTGGAATCCGAAGCCCTGCGTCTCTCGGTGCCACTGCTCCGGGACGAAGATCTCGAACAGGCTGCCCGTCACATCGACGAGCTGGAAACGCAAAGCGACTACACCGAAATCGGCCGGCTCAATCGCCTGTTCCACATGGCGCTTTACAGCCGGGCGCCCAATCGCCGGCTGTTAAGTCTGGTCGAAGACGGCCTGATCGAAGAAGAGCGGTTCCTGCGTTTCAACCTGGAAGCCATGGGCCTGGGCAAACTCTCCCAGGACGACCACCAGGCACTGTTGCGGGCCGCCGAAGACCGGGACGTCGATCGCTCCGTGAAGCTGCTTGAACATCACCTGAACCGAGGGGTCGAGGTCATTACGCGCTACCTCAACAGTCCTGAAGTCCAGGCCAGGAACAGGTCGAAGTAGCCCGCGGCGGCAAGCCCGGGGAACCTATCGAAGGGTTCACCTCGCTTGCTGCGCATTCCCCCCCTCCCCAAAAAAAATGCTCCGCGAATAATTTGATTACAAATCCCC
>NZ_JAHBCX010000057.1:0-24979 GCF_019955895.1 Pseudomonas sp. GL-B-12 | reverse complement strand
CAGGCGCGCATAGAAAAAGCCGCTTTCGCTTTGCAGGTCTTCGTCGCGCAGGTGGGACTTGCCGAGCACGCGGTAGGGTTCGGCGTAGTGGTAGGCGTCGCCGTAGGTGTTGTCGGCGACGCCGCGGATCGTGGCCACGCCGTGGGTGGTGGGCTCGCCGAGGGTCTGGTCGACCTCGCCGTCGAGGTAGGCGCGGCTGTCCTCGGGGTGATAGGCGCGCACGCTAACTTGCTGTTCCACCACCTTATGCCGGGTTTGCAGGGCCCAGACGCTGTCCTCGACGCTGTTGCTGAAGCCCGAGGGCGAGCGCAGCGGCAGCTCGACGTCGAACTGGTAGCAGCGCTGGTCGTCGCAGAACTCAACAACGTCGAAGGCGAGCTCTTCGTGCTGGATGCAGCGGTACCAGATGCCGACGTCGGCCAGGATCCGGCTGATGAAGGCCAGGTCGCTTTCCTGGTACTGCATCACCTGCTCGCGCTGCGGGTACTCGCGCTTGAGGTTGAAGCGGAAGTGCCCGGTGTTCAGACCGTGGCGGTCGCGCAGAATGCTTTTGACGATGTCTGGCACGGACTGGTGCTGATAGATCCGCGTCTGCTGGCCGCGATCGAGCAGGGCCAGGCGCGGTTGCAGGGTGACTTCGTAGCGGGCTTCGTCGATTGAGCCGGACAGGCGCTGGCAGGCGGTGATGCGGCCATAGACGGTGCGCAGGGGCTTGGGCGGTTTGGGCACTTCCCAAGAGAACACGGGCACGTTGGACGGTGCGTCGTACAGGCTGAATTCGGCGTACTGGCCGATGAATTTTTCCGCGCCGATGTCGAGGTCGCTGGCGGTGAATTCGATGCGGTAGAGGTAGGGTTGGCTAAGGTACTCATGGCCCTCGAAGGTGAGGACGTCGAGGGGCGTGTCGAGTCCGTCGACCTGCAGTTTGTGGCGGCTGTGGTCGAAGAAGGTGCGCGGTGTGTTGGACAAAATCAGGCCTCCCTTGGCTTTTGAAGCGGACGGGGAGGCTTCGTTGCCACCCTCGTTCAAACGCTGGGCAGCTTTCAGGAAGGCAAAAAAGGTTGATATAGGATGTTTCTGGTGGTGACGTAGGAAGCGTCTTGGTGTCGACCCGCCTGGTCTGTGGGATGTTTACGACCTGTTCAATGTTAAGCGGTGGCGCTTCTTTCGATGTCGTCTATCCGTTCGGGTTGAGCCCGAGTAGAGGATCAAAAATATCGTCCGAACGCGGCCCGAACCTTCGGTAACTCCACTGGAGTACGCCACTCCTACGTAGGACCCTACGATCTTCTGCTTTCAGCTTATGGCGATCAATGTGGCGCCAAGTTCACGACCACGGTTTATACATATCAAAAGATCGACCAAACCTTTAGGAGCCGGCTTGCTGGCGAACCGGACGATGCGCTGTGTCAGGCAAGCCGCCATCGCTGGCAAGCCAGCTCCTACAGGGGGGGGCGTTAGGCGGACTCTGCCACCAGTGCCCGCCTGCCAAGCTTCATCAACCAGTAATAACTCAACGCCGGCACCAGCAACCCGACGATCCACGCCAGATCCACCCCATCCAGCGCAGTGGCCACCGGGCCGACGTACAGCGTGGTGTTCATGAACGGAATTTCCAGGGCAATCGCCAGCAGGAAACTGCCGCAGGCGATCCAGTTGACCCGTCCGTAGATCCCGTTCAGGTCGAAGATGTCGTCAATCCGGTACTGACCTTTGCGCAGGCAGTAGTAGTCCACCAGATTGATCGCCGTCCACGGGATCAGGAAGTAGCTCATGAAGAAGATGAAGTTGAGGAAGAAGTTGATGAAGTCGTCCTGACTGATGGTGCACAGGGCCGTGGCCACCAGGCTGATCAGCAGCATGAACACACCGCGTACTCGCGGCGTCACCTTCAGTCGGGCAAACGGCTCGATCACGGTGATGGTCGACATGAACGCGCCGTACAGGTTGAACACGTTGATCGACACCTGGCCGTAGACGATGAAGGCGAACAGCAGCACCGCGCCAGCGCCGAACAGACCGGCGACATGCCCGCCGACGTTGCTGGAAAAGTCGCCGATGCCGACGCTCAGGATCGCCCCGAGAATCATCATCCACGCACCACCGCTGACCGTGCCGGCGTAGCTGTACCAGAACACCTGGGCGGTCGGCGTGTTGCTTGGCAGGTAGCGCGAATAATCGGCGACGTAAGGCGCGTAGGACAGTTGCCAGGTCACGGCGATGCTCACCGCCACCAGGAACTTCGACAGCGAGAAGCCCGTCGGCAGCCATTGTTCGGCCGGGATCGGCAACTGCAAGGCGAGCACTGTGGCGGCGACGAACACCACCAGCGACAGAATCGACAGCAGCTTCTGCAAGCGGTGAATCAACCGATAGCCATAGAGCGCGACGACGAAGCACAACGCGCCGATCAGGTAGATATTGCCGGACATCGGCAGCGGGCTGACGGACTCCAGCGCCTGGGCCGCGAGCAAGGTGTTGCTGACGAAGAAACCCAGGTAGATCAGCATCACGAACAGCAGCGGCAACACCGCCCCCAACACGCCGAATTGCGCCCGGCTCTGGATCATTTGCGGAATGCCCAGCTTCGGTCCCTGGGCCGAGTGCGAGGCCATGAAAATCGCCCCCAGCAACGAGCCGATGATGATCGCCAGCGCACTCCAGAACAGGTTGAGCCCCATCACCACCGGCAACACGCCGGAGGCGATGGTGGTGATGTTCATGTTGGCGCCGAACCAGATATAGAACAGCGAACCCGGCTTGCCGTGGCGTTCGGTCTCGGGGATGAAATCGATGCTTCTTTTTTCGACTTGCATGGCGATCACTCCTGAGTCCGGACGAGACGGGATTGCAGACGGGCGATGGTGCTTTGCAGCTCATGGGGCTGGTGGGCAAACAGGTCCGGCTGCTCGGGGATCAGGCTGATGTAATCGCGGTGTTGCAGGGCGTGCAGGCACTCGGTGGTGGTGAGGATTTCCAGCGCGTAGACCCAGTTGGCCATGATCAACAGGGCCGAGTAATGCCCGGCCTCGGTGGTCGTGGTGCAGGCATCGTTGACCAGGCGCACGCGATAGCCCAGGGCGAAGGCATCGAACACGCTGGTGAGCACGCAGACGTCGGTCAGCACGCCGCAGACGATCAGCGTGTCGACCTCCATTGCCTTGAGTCGGGCATCGAGGTCGGTGCGGTGAAAGGCACTGTAACGGCCCTTGTCGATGATCAATTCACCGGGCTGCGGCGTCAGCGACTCGATGATTTCCACTTGCCGGGTGCCGGCGCGGTAACTGCCGGGGCCACCGTCAGCGGCCAGGGGTTCGCCGTGGGGCAGGTCACTGCCGTCGGCCTGATTGATGTGGCGGGTATAGATGACAGGCATCCGCTGATGGCGGACGGTATCGAGCAGGGCGGCGGTATGGGCGACCACCCTGTCGAAGTTTTCCAGGACGAAGCCGTCCTCCTGCTGCATGTCGATGATCAACAGCGCGTTGTTATTGTTCATTGGGCAAACCTGATCAAGGCGAAACACGATGCACCGTACGCGCCATGCAATGGCGAGACGCGGGGTGCGTGATTGGCTGTTCGGGTGGGCTCAGTGAACCGTTTGCCAGAAGCCGTTCTGCTTGGCCGAAACGCTGGCGCGCAGGCGCTTGAAATGCAGGTGCGAAGCGGTCCATTCACCGCGCAGGTAAGCCCGCGCGGCGCCGGAGGGAAGGGCGAGTGATGGGAGGCGACCAGTCATCATTGGAATCGACCCTTGTGGGAGCGAGCCTGCTCGCGAAAAACTTCTGGATAACGCGGTCATTCAGATGGCGCGCGTTATCGTTGGCGTCCATCGCGAGCGAGTTCGCTCTTACCGGAACGCAGGCACTATGTGCTTGATGAACAGCTCCAGGGATTTTTTCTTCTCCGCGTGGGGCAGGCTGTTATCGCACCAGAAGCTGAATTCGTCGACCCCCAGTTCTTGGTAGTACTTGATGCGCGGAATGATTTCTTCCGGGGTGCCGATCATGGCGGTCTTGTGCAGGCTTTCCAGCTCGAACTCAGGGCGACCGGCGAATTTCTCTTCCGGGCTCGGCGCGAGGAAGCCGTTGACCGGGGTGGTCTTGTTGCCGAACCAGGCATCGAAGGTGCGGTAGAACTTCGAGATCGCCTTGGCCCCGACTTCCCAGCCCTGCGGATCGTCGGCGGTGTGCACGTGGGTGTGACGCAGCACCATCAGTTGCGGGCGCGGCACGCCAGGGTTGTTGTCCAGCGCTGCCTGGAACTTGTTCTTCAGGTCGAGGACTTCCTCGTCGCCTTTCATCAGCGGCGTGACCATGACGTTGCAGCCGTTGGCCACGGCGAAGTTGTGCGAGTCCGGGTCGCGGGCAGCGATCCACATCGGCGGGTTCGGCTGTTGGATCGGCTTGGGCACGCTGGTGGAGGTCGGGAATTTCCAGATGTCGCCGTCATGGGCGTAGTCGCCGTTCCACAATGCCCGCACCACCGGAACCATTTCCCGCAACGCCTGGCCGCCGGAGGACGCCGGCATGCCGCCGGCCATGCGGTCGAACTCGATCTGGTAGGCGCCACGGGCCAGACCGACTTCCATGCGTCCGTTGCTGATCACGTCGAGCAACGCGCATTCACCGGCCACCCGCAGCGGATGCCAGAACGGAGCGATGATGGTGCCGGCGCCCAGGTGAATGGTGGTGGTCTTGCCCGCCAGATAAGCCAGCAGCGGCATCGGGCTTGGCGAGATGGTGTACTCCATGGAGTGGTGTTCGCCGATCCACACGGTGCTGAAACCACCGGCCTCGGCCATCAGCGTCAGTTCGGTCAGGTCTTCGAACAACTGGCGGTGGCTGACGCTTTCGTCCCAACGTTCCATGTGTACGAACAGGGAAAACTTCATGACGCTTACCTCGGATCTTTTGTTGTTGGCCTGTCGACTGCGGGCCTGCTGGTTGTTGGTATACCATAATACTAATTTGTAGAAAAATATATTCTGACGAACAGTCCGGATCTCAGTCAGTAAAAGGTAGATCAAGCGCCGACTAACCTGTGGCGAGGGAGCTTGTCGGATCGCCGCACCGTCCCGTCAGGTCGCGAAGCGGCCTCAATAGGGGACTGCTTCGCAGTCCAGCGGGAGCAAGCTCCCTCACCACAGGTTTTATATCAGTCATGTGATCGGTTCAGGCCAAAACGGGCAGGGCGCCCATCTTGCCGTGGCAATACACCAACGGCCCGCTGGTCTGCCGGGGCACGATCAGGTTTTTCACCGCGCCGACCATGATGGCGTGGTCACCGCCTTCATATTCGCGCCACAACTCACATTCGATGACCGCCGTGGCGTTGGCCAGAATCGGGTTGCCCAGCTCGCTCAGCGTCCACTCGATCCCCTGGGCCTTTTCCTTGCCCTTGCGTGCAAAGGCATAGGCTTCGTTTTGCTGGCCGCCGGAAAGCACGTGGATGGCGAAGCGTTTGTTCTTGATCAGGACCGGGTAGGAATCGGAGCTGTAGTTGGGGCAGAACAGCACCAGGGCCGGGTCCATCGACAGCGAGCTGAAGGCGCTGGCGGTCAGGCCGACGATTTGCCCATCGTCATCCAGGGTGGTGATCACGGTCACTCCGGACGGGAACGAACCCATGACTTGTTTGTAGATGGCGGCATCGATCATTGGACGGTCCTCGGGTGGTGTGACGCGTTTTTATGTGTTTATAGGTCTGATGGTATACCGTAATACATCGATTGCAAGGTCTTTTTAGATGAACCGATAAACGTACGGCTTTCGTCGGAAACCCAATGATTACAGGGCTTTAAGCTAACCAGCGCTGGCGTGAATCGGGCAGGATGCCGGCTCAGATGCTTGTTCAAAGACCGGATCAGTCTTGTTTAAAGAATGGAATACCATAATATGGTCGGCATCTGATGGGCGGCCAGAGAGTCCCCCCGGTTTGGCTTCATACAAAGATAAGAACAGACAAACTCGAGTTCATGCACATGTCCCGGATGTCCCGGCAAGATCCGTTGATCGAGAACCACACGGTCGACTACGTTCCACTCGCAGAGCGCCACGGGAAGGCCCGCGATCTTTTCACCCTGTGGTTCAGCACCAACATCGCGCCACTGCCCATCGTCACCGGCGCCATGGTGGTCCAGGTGTTCCACCTCAACCTGTTCTGGGGTTTGCTGGCGATTGCCCTCGGGCACATGGTCGGCGGCGTGGTGATTGCCCTCGCATCCGCCCAAGGGCCGTGCATGGGCATCCCGCAGATGGTGCAGAGTCGTGGTCAGTTCGGCCGCTATGGCGCGCTGCTGATCGTGTTCTTCGCGGCGTTGATCTACATCGGTTTCTTCATTTCCAACATCGTGCTGGCGGGTTGCTGCGTAGTGGCGCTGGGTGCCTCGGCGAATTTCATTTCGCAATTCATCGGCCTGATCCTGGCGCTGTTGCTGGTGTTGCTGGTGTTGCTGGTGTTGCTGGTGTTGGTGCCGTGGGCCTCGATCAACCTGATCGACTTCTACCTGATCAAGCGCGGTCGCTATGACATCGCGTCGATCTTCCGGGCTGACGGTGGTATCTACGGTCGCTTCAACCTGCACGCGATCATTGCCTACTTCATCGGCATCATCGTGCAGCTGCCGTTCGCCAATACCTCCTTGTACGTCGGACCGTACGCCAATCTGGTGGACGGCGCGGACCTGTCGTGGCTGGTGGGGCTGGTGGTGACGTGCCCGTTGTATTACTGCCTCGCTACACGAAGCCAGTCGCAGGAAAGCCGTTCGGTAGAGCTCGGCTACACCGACTGAGGCAAAACCTTTCGTGTTCGTCTGAAAATGCCCGGCGCTTTGTTGGGCATTTTTGTTTTCGGCAACCGCTCAGCATTGCTTGAACGCATTCAGACCGCGTTGTACCGCCGGCCTGGCTTCGACCGAGTCGAACCAGCGCGAAAGTTGCGGAAGCTCTTTCCATTCCAATCGATCACGGAACGCTGTGGCGATGGTGAACGCCGAAATGTCGGCCATGGAGAACTGCTCTCCGGCCATGAAGCCGGCAGTCAGAAAACTTTCCGCGTAGGTCAGTTGCTCGATCACCCGCAGATCGATGATCGCCGCTGCCTTGTCCTGCCCCGCCTGGTGCAGAAAAAAGGCGGCATGGCTGGGGGCGATGACATCGGTCACGAAAAAGAAATAGCGGTCAATCACCCGGATGCGCTCAGGTCCGGGCTGCGCCGGTGCCAGCCTTCCGGGTGCAATGGAGTCGGCGTATTGGATGATGGCGTTGGACTGGTTGATGACCAGCGTCGGTGTTGTCCCGTGATCGATCAGGGTCGGGACTTTCCCGGCCGGGTTAAGCGCCAGAAAGGCCGGGCCACGGTGCTCCTGCGCATACAGGTCGAGCCTGCGTGCCGTGTAGGCGATGCCCGATTCTTCCAGGGCAATCGCTGCCCGCAGGCTGTTGCCGGTGTTCGCGCCGTACAGTTCGATTTGATCGTTCATGGGTTATTGCTCTTGTTGGGACATGCAAGCAGTCACCAAACACTGCCGATGATGTCAGTATGATGAAAATCCGCCGCACCGATATGCAAAAACAGTGACCGTCCATACCCCGGCGCGACAAGGCTTATCCCTCCACGAAAACTACTTACACCTCGTTTGATAATAGCCTCTCGAAATGTTTTAAGAGTTTCACAAACCAGTCAGTCAACCCTCACCTCGAACGTCCGATGCTCATGTCACTCATCGAGCGCGCCTGTTTTCGCGCTCGTGTTGAGCGCTGTTGCGTGGGCGGCAATCGGGTTCTGTCTGGCGGTGAAACCTTCAAATAACGATAAGAAACACCCAGGAGCACCCTATGTTCAAACGAGCCATTCCTACCGCAGTCCTGCTGGCCACCAGCTCGATGGGCGCACAGGCTGCCGATACTGCCGGCCATGGATTTCTGGAAGACAGCAAGGCCAGCCTCTCGATGCGCACCTTGTACTTCAACAGCGACAATCGCGATGGCAGCGCTGCCCCTTCGAAAACCGAAGAGGCGGCCCAGGGTTTCGTGTTGCGCTATGAGTCCGGGTTTACGCAGGGTGCGCTGGGGTTCGGGCTCGATGCCCAGGCGTTGCTTGGCATCACACTGGACAGCGGAGCGGGGCGCCACGTCGGTAGCGGCATGATTCCTTCTGACGGCGACGGCGCGGCCGCCGCCTGGAGCAGCTTCGGTCCTACGGCGAAGATGCGCCTGGCCAGGACGGAATTTCGCTACGGCACCTTGCTGCCGAAATTGCCGATCCTTCTGGCGAACGATGCCCGTGTGTTGCCGCAATCGTTTACCGGCGCACAGGTCACCTCGAACGACATCGATGGCCTGACGTTGACCGGCGGTGTGCTGGAGCACGCGGTAGGGCGCGCCTCGACGGACCGCACAGGCTTGTCGGTCGCCGGCAGCACGCAGGACAGCAACAAGTTCTACTACGCCGGCGGAGACTACAACCTCACCAGGAACCTGAAGACCCAGTATTACTTCGCGCAGCTGGAAGATTTCTACAACCAGAACTTCCTTGGCCTGACGCACATTTTGCCCATCGACAGCGCAAGCTCACTGACCACCGACCTGCGCTACTTCCGCACCACGTCGAGCGGTGCCAACAGCTCTGCCTCCGGCCGCGCGCAAGGCTATCGGGTGTCGGGTTACACCGACGACAACGACGGTGAAATCGACAACAGCACCTGGGCTGCGATGGTCACCTACACCCATGGCGGGCACGCGGTGTCGGTGGGGCATCAACGGGTGGGCGACGGCAGCAACTTCGTCCAGCCCAACCAGGGCAGCCTGGTGGACAAAGGGGCGGGCGGCGGCAGTGTCTACCTGCCCACCGACAAGATGATCCAGAACTTTGCCCGGGCCGGCGAGCAGACCAATTTCGGCCAATACACCTACGACTTCGCGCCCTTGGGCGTGCCGGGCCTGAAAGCCTCGATCGTGTATCTGAAGGGCACGGACATCAAGGCGAAAAACGCCAGTGACCAGTCCGAGTGGGAGCGCGACATGACCCTGGACTACGTGTTGCAGTCGGGCACGTTCAAGGGGGTGGGGTTCACCTTGCGTAATGCCAAGTCCAATACCGATGCCGGGCGCAACGTCGATCAGAACCGGTTCATCATCAATTACACCTTGTCGTTGCTGTAATCACGCACACCCCCTGTGAGAGCGAGCCTGCTCGCGAAGGCGGTATATCAGGTCACATCGATATTGAATGTGCCGGCCTCTTCGCGAGCAAGCCCGCTCCCACAGGGTTCGTGGCTATCCGCAAAATCCGTGAGCAACCAACACGACTGTGGGAGCAACTGTCTTCACTGTGCCACTCGTCACCGCCATTCGGTGCCATCGCGCAACATGGCATTCAGCCTAATCAGTAAGACCCGCATGCAGGCAAGAGCGCGACTATCGCGCTCTTGCCTCGCTCCCGAAGAGCGTCATAGCGTGCGTTGAAGTCTGGCTGTTTGGACTAACCCTCGGTGAAAGGCCTCGTGCCGCTGATCAATGCGGACACCTATTTTGGCCATTTCGGTCTCCTTTTGGCCTGCCTCACGCTGTGAACCGGCCACGCCGTCAGCAAGAATCAGACGCGGGTGGCTGAGTCGGCCACCCGCGTTGAAACCACAACCAGACGCTTCACTTCCTTGCCCTTGGCTATTTTCAAGGCCGCTGCCGTGTACAGAACATAAAAACCATCGAACTCACGCCACACTTGGGGAAACGATCCATGGACTCAATGAAACGCATACTGGGCGCCACCGTTTGCGGACTGTCGCTGCTGGCCAGCGCGGTGCACGCCGAACAGGGCGAATTGCGGGTGTACAACTGGGCGGACTACATCCTGCCGTCCGTGCCCAAGGATTTCGCCAAGGACACCGGGATCAAGGTGACCTGGGACACCTTCGACACCAACGAGTCCCTGGAAGCCAAGCTGCTGACCGGCAACTCGGGTTACGACCTGGTGGTGCCATCGAACCAGTTCATCGAAACCCAGATCAAGGCGGGCGTGTTCCAGAAACTCGACAAGTCCAAACTGCCGAACTGGTCGCACCAGGACCCTGCGTTGCTCAAGCTGCTGGACAAGAACGACCCGGGCAACCAGTACGGCGTGCCCTACATGTACGGCACCGTGCTGATCGGCTTCAACCCGGCCAAGGTCAAGGCAGCACTGGGCGAGAATGCGCCGGTGGACAGCTGGGACCTGGTGTTCAAGCCCGAGAACATGGAGAAGCTCAAGGCCTGTGGCGTCGCCATGCTCGACTCGCCTTCGGAGATCCTGCCGCTGGCCCTGCATTACCTGGGGCTGGACCCGAACAGCCAGAACCCGGATGACTACGAAAAAGCCAAGGCGCTGATGCTCAAGGTTCGCCCTTACGTCACCTACTTCAACTCCGCCAAGTACATGACCGACATCGCCAACGGCGATATCTGCGTGGCCATCGGTTACTCCGGCAGCTTCTATCAATTCGGCAATCGCGCCAAAGAGGCGGGCAACGGCGTGGTCGTCGACTGGCGCCTGCCGAAAGAAGGCGCGCCGATCTGGTTCGACACCTTCGCCATCCCCAAAAGCGCAAAGAACGTCGCCGAGGCCCACGAATTCCTCAACAACCTGCTGGACCCGAAAGTCATCGCGCCGATCAGCGACTTCCTCGGTTACCCGAATGCCAACAAGGACTCGCTGGCGCTGATCGACAAAGACATCACCGGCAACCCGAACCTGACACCGACCAGCGAGGCATTGAAGACGCTGTACGTCGTGCAGCCATTGCCGCAAAAGCTTGAGCGGGTGCGCACCCGGGTCTGGACCAGTATCAAGTCTGATCAGTAACCCCGGGATATTTTTGTGAGATCCCTGTAGGAGCGAGCTCGCTCCTACAGGTCGTCCTGTGTCGAATTTATCGAAAGAACTCCCCCGGTGTCTCACCGAACTGCTGGCGGAAGGCAGCGATAAACGCCGACGTCGAGTCGTAGCCACAGGCCAACGCGACGTCAGTCACCCGCTCACCCTGTTCCAGTGGCGTCAGGGCGCCAAGCAAACGCAAGCGCTGGCGCCAGGCGCGAAAGGTCAGGCCGGTGTCGCGCAGGAACAGGCGACTGAGGGTTTTCTCGGTGACGCCGAACTGGTCGCTCCAGTGAGTGAGTGTGGTCTGTTGCTCCGGGTGCGACTCCAGGCTTTGGGCGATTTGCCGCAATCGGCTGTCCTGGGGCAGGGGCAGCATCAAATCGATCTGCGGCGCCTGCGCCAATTGATCCAGAATCACCTGGGCCAATCGACCGTGCGGCCCGTCCTGATCGTATTCCACCGGTACCTGACTGAAGGCACGGATCAACTCGCGCAACAAATCGCTGACCCCCAACACATGACACCCCGGCGGCGCCCACGTCGAGACGCTGCAATCGATGTACAGGCTGCGCATTTCCGTGCGCGGCGAACTGAACACCCGGTGCGGCATGCCCGCCGGAATCCACACCGCCCGTTCCGGCGGGGCGACGAAACGCCCGACGCCGGTCTGTATTTCGAGTACGCCCGCAATCGCATAGGAAAGCTGCACCCACGGGTGGCTGTGGCGCCGAGTCAGGGCGCGATTGGGCAGCGATTCGGTACGGCCATAGAGCGGTCGTGGCAGGCTGGACAGCCCGGGAATACTGCGTCGAACACTCTTGTCATGTCCTTTAGGCGGCATCAGTTGGCTCATCGGCGTTAGTCGGTAATTCACAGTCACGTTAGAGTCGCTTTCACGTACTGGCAACCCCCGGATGATCAACCCCATGACTCGCCCCCGTCTGTTACCTGACAACTTCACCCTGACCCTGATCGGCGTGGTGACGCTCGCCAGCCTGCTGCCTGCCAGCGGCCAGGTCGCGGTCGGTTTTGGCTGGCTGACCAACGTCGCCATCGCGCTGCTGTTTTTCCTGCATGGCGCCAAGCTGTCCCGCGAATCGATCATCGCCGGTGCCGGGCATTGGCGCCTGCATTTGCTGGTGTTCAGCCTGACCTTCGTGCTGTTTCCGCTGCTCGGCCTGGCGCTCAAGCCGCTGCTGTCGCCGCTGATCGGCAATGATCTGTACATGGGCATGCTTTACCTGTGCGCGCTGCCTGCCACGGTGCAGTCGGCGATTGCCTTTACTTCACTGGCGCGGGGCAACATCCCGGCGGCGATTTGCAGCGCGGCGGCGTCCAGCTTGTTCGGGATTTTCCTCACGCCGTTGCTGGTGACCCTGCTGTTGAACGTGCACGGCGAAGGCTCCTCGACTCTCGACGCCATCCTCAAGATCAGCGTGCAGTTGCTGCTGCCGTTCATTGCCGGGCAAATCGCGAGGCGCTGGATCGGCAATTGGGTGGCGCGCAACAAGAGCTGGTTGAAGTTCGTCGATCAGGGCTCGATTCTGCTGGTGGTCTACGGCGCGTTCAGCGAGGCGGTGATCGAGGGCCTCTGGCACCAGATTCCGTTGCTGGATCTGGTTGGGCTGGTGGTGGCGTGCTGCGTGGTCCTGGCGTTGGTGTTGGTGGCCTCGACCGTACTGGGCAAGGCATTCGGTTTCAACCAGGAAGACCGCATCACCATTCTCTTCTGCGGTTCGAAGAAAAGCCTGGCGACCGGCGTGCCGATGGCGCAGGTGCTGTTTGCCGGTAGCACCATTGGCTTGCTGATCCTGCCGCTGATGCTGTTCCACCAGATTCAACTGATGGTCTGTGCGATGCTGGCGCAGCGTTATGCCAATCGACCGGAATCGATTCCCGAATTGATGGCCCAGGTAGATCCCTGATTCGCCAGCCGTGGCGGCTCGAGTGAGCCGCCACGGTTTTACCGGTCAGCGCTTGTCAGCGACCAATGGCGGGGTGCGCGGCGGGATCATGCGTTTGTTCCCGGTCGACTCGAACGCCGACGCCAGGTGCAGCAGCGACGAGTCGTCATAGGCGCGCCCGGCAAACGTCAGGCCGACCGGCATGCCGATGTCCGGCATCACGCCCATCGGCACGGTGACCGTTGGCACGCCCAGGTGGCGGATGGCGAGGTTGCCGTTGGCGACCCACACGCCGTTGCTCCAGGCGATATCCGCCGATTGCGGATCGACATCGGCATTCGCAGGGCCCACATCGGCGACCGTCGGGAACAGCACCGCGTCGAGCCCCAGGCGATCCATCCAGTCTTCCAGATCGATCTTGCGGGTTTTCTCCAGCCCGCGCAGGCCGTCCGGCATCGTGCTGATCTGGTCCCACGGAGTGATGCCGCGTTCGGCCATGCGCACGTATTCGTCCATGCCGGCGACCAGGTCGCCCTCGCGGTTGGGCAGGGTGCCCGGGTCGTGAGGGAAGATCTGCGGGCCGTCGACATCGACCAGACGATTCAGTTTCGGATCGCCGTTGGCTTGCAGGAAATCATCGAAGGCCCAAGCGGTCAGGTCCCACAGTTCATGGTGTAAAAATTCTTTGGAGACGATGCCGCGATTGAACACGGTCGGCGTGCCAGGGCGATCACCCTCGCAATTGGAAACCAGCGGGAAATCCACTTCGAGCACTTCGGCGCCCGCGGCTTCGAGGGCCTTGCGCGCCTGTTCCCAGAGCCCGATCACCGAAGGACGGGTGTTGATGCGTTGGCCGGTCGGCCCACCGATGCCCGGCGCTTCGGACGTACCAGCTTCAGGGTCGGCGTTGATGTACATGCGTGGAATGCCGAACTTCTTGCCTTTGAGCGCCTCGCTGTTGGCGGCCAGCGCCGCGTAGGATTTGGGGCGCACCAAGGACGAGCTCGGGATCGGCACCCAGGGTTGCAGGCGCCACAGGTCGCCACGGGTGTCCGGGTCATCGGCCACTACCACGTCGAGCACTTCCAGCAGGTCAGCCATGGTCCGGGCGAACGGCACAACCACGTCCATGGTCGGGGTCAACGGCCAGTTGCCGCGCACCGAGATCACCCCGCGTGAAGGCGTGTAGGCACACAAGCCATTGTTCGAGGCCGGGCCACGACCGCTCGACCAGGTTTCTTCCGCCAGGCCGAAGGCTGCGAAACTCGCGGCAGTGGCAGTACCCGCGCCGTTCGACGAACCGGAGGCGAAAGGGGCGGTGAGGTAGTCAGCGTTGTACGGGCTCTCGGCGCGGCCGTAGACGCCGCGCTGCATCCCGCCGTTGGCCATCGGCGGCATGTTGGTCTTGCCCAGGCAGATCGCCCCGGCGGCGCGCAGGCGTTCGATGGTGAACGCGTCGCGATAGGCGACCAGGTCCTTGAAGGCCGGGCTGCCGGAAGCGGCGGTGAGGCCCTTGACCAGATAGCTGTCCTTGGCGGTGTAAGGGATACCGTCCAGCGCTCCCAGCGTCTGGCCCTTGGCGCGACGGGCGTCGGACGCCTGCGCTTCGGCGAGCGCCTCGGGGTTGCGAACCACGACGGCGTTCAATGCGGTAGGCGTCTCGGGGCCGTCATAGGCGTCGATCCGCGCGAGATAAGCCTGGACCAGTTCAACCGAGGTGGTCTGGCCGGATTCGAGCGCGGCGCGCAGCTCGGCAATGGAAACTTCGGTAACTTCGATCATGCTGCCACCGCCGCTTGCAGGTGGAGGGTCCCAAACACTTCACTTTTCTCGAAATGGACTTTCATATCGTTATTCTCGTTGCACTGTGTGGCACGACAGGGGCGGGTGTTAAAAATACTGAGCACTATTTAGCATTAAACCGGGATTTTAGGAATCCGTTGTCCAATTTATCTTACAGGCGACAGAAATAAGGCCACCACAACCCGACGTTGTGGTGGCCCGAGGGTGACACATTATAGTGGCCCGCACGCGCAGGCCAAAGGATCAGTGAGCGCCGGCGGCCTTGTTCAGGTCGCTTTCGGCCCATTCGGTGTAGACGCAGGCATCGGCGGTGGCCCAACGCACTCGCACCGGGTCGCCGGCCTTGAGCGGCATGCCGGCGGCTGACAGCGCCTTGACCGTCATCGAGGTGCCGCCAGCGGTGATCACGCTGCAGGTCTGGCTTTCGCCGAGAAACAGCACTTCCACGACCTTGGCCGAGACTTCGTTCCAGCCGGCGGCCAGCGGTTCGGCAAGGGCTTGTTCATTGCTCAGGGCCAGGGCTTTTTCTGGACGCACCATCAACAGCACGTCCTGATCGGTTTGCAGGCCGGCGGTGAGTCGGATCGACAGCGGTTGCCCTTCGAAGGTCGCCACCGCATTACCCTGGGCCTTGAGCTTGAGGAAGTTCGAGTTGCCGAGGAACGAGGCGACAAAGGCGTTCGGCGGATTCTGGTACAGGTCATAGCCGCTGCCCAGGCCGACGATCTTGCCGTGGCTGAAAATCGCGATGCGCTGGGACAGGCGCATGGCTTCTTCCTGATCGTGGGTCACGTAGACGATGGTGATGCCCAGGCGCCGATGCAGCTGACGTAGTTCATCCTGCAGGTCTTCACGCAGTTTCTTGTCCAGTGCACCGAGGGGTTCGTCCATCAGCAGGATGCGTGGCTCATAGACCAGCGCCCGGGCAATAGCGACTCGTTGCTGCTGGCCACCGGACAGTTGCGAAGGGCGGCGATGGGCGAATTGCTCAAGCTGCACCAGCTTGAGCATCGCATCGACCCGGCGCTCGCGTTCGGCGGCGGCCAGTTTGCGAATGGCCAGCGGGAAGGCGATGTTGTCGCGTACCGACAGGTGCGGAAACAGCGAGTAGCGCTGGAACACCATGCCGATGTCGCGTTTGTGCGGCGGCACATTCACCAGTGACTGGCCGTTGACCAGGATCTCGCCACTGCTCGGGGTTTCGAAGCCGGCAAGCATCGACAGCGTGGTGCTTTTGCCCGAGCCGCTGGAGCCGAGGAAGGTGAGGAATTCGCCGTCCTTGATGTCCAGCGAGATGTTGTCCACGGCGGCAAAGTCGCCGTAGTGCTTGTTCAGGTTACGCAGGCTGACCAGGGGTTTGTCATTTTGCTGCGCGGAATCTTTGATCACTGCACTCATGTCGTACTCCTGGCGCTCAAGCGCTGATTTCGTTGCGCCGGCGCAGAGCGGCGGCGATCACCATGACCAATACCGAGAGGCCGATCAGCAGCGTCGAGGCGACGGCGATCACGGGCGTCAGGTCCTGGCGCAGGGTGGTCCACATTTTCACGGGAAGGGTTTGCAGGGTCGGGCTGGCCATCATCACGCTCAGCACCACTTCATCCCAGGAGACGAGGAAGGCGAAGAGGGCGCCGGCCACCATGCCCGGACGGATCGCCGGGAAGGTCACCTTGAACACCGCTTGCAGGCGCGAGGCGCCGCAGATCACCGCCGCATCCTCGATCGACTGGTCGAACAGCTTCAGCGAATTGATGATCGAGATGATGGTGAACGGCAGCGCGACGATGACGTGGCTGACCACGAACGCGAACATGGTCCCGGTGTAACCCAGTTTCAGGAACAGCGCGTACACCGCTACGGCGATGATCACCAGCGGTACGATCATCGGCAGGGTGAACAGGCCGTAGAGCATTTCCCGGCCGGGAAAGCGGCCACGCACCAGGGCGAACGCGGTGGGCAGGCCCAAAGCGATGGCGAAGAACGTGGTCAGCACCGCGACTTTCAGACTGGCCATGGCGGCGTTCATCCAGTCGGCATTGGAGAAGAACTGGCCGTACCATTTCAGCGTCCAGCCCGGTGGCGGGAACACCAGCCATTGCGACGATCCGAACGACAGCAGCACGATGAACACGATCGGCAGCAGCAGGAACAGACCGATCAGCCCGGTGGTGGCATACAGGCCGAAGCGCATCCGGCGGCTCATGGCATTGGGGGTCAGGAGCATGACGGCTTACCTCGCGTTGCTGGCGCCAACCGGGGATTCCGGCTGAAGCTTCAGGTAGAAGTAGAACAGCACCAGCGTGATCACGATCAGCAACGCGGCGCCGGCGCTGGCCAGGCCCCAGTTGAGGAACGACTGCACCTGCTGAATGATGAACTCGGGCAGCATCATGTTCTGCGCACCGCCCAGCAGCGCCGGGGTCACGTAGTAACCGAGGGACATCACGAACACCATCAGGCCGCCGGAGAACAGTCCCGGCCGGCACAGCGGCAGGAACACCCGGAAGAAGTTGGTCCAGGGGCTGGCGCCGCAGATGGAGCCGGCCTGCAGGATCATCGGGTCGATGGCCTGCATGGTCGCCTGCAACGGCAGCACGATGAACGGGATCATGATGTAGCTCATGCCGATCACCACGCCGGTGAGGTTGTGCACCATCTCCAGCGGTTGATCGATGATGCCCATGGCCATCAACGCCTTGTTGATCACCCCGGAGGCTTGCAGCAACACCAGCCAGGAGTAGGTGCGGGCGAGCAGGCTGGTCCACATCGACAGCAGCGCGATGTTCAGGATCCAGCGGCCCCAGCCACGGGGCACCAGGGTGATCGCCCAGGCCAGCGGGAAGCCCAGCAACAGGCTGAACAGCGTCACCAGACCGGCCACCGAAAAGGTGTTGAGCAAGACCCGGGCATAGGCCGAGTTGGCGAACAGCTGTTCGTAGTTGCCAAGGCCCGGCACTGGTTCCAGCACGCCGCGCAGCAGCAGGCCAATCAATGGCGCCAGAAAGAACAGGCCAAGAAACAGCAGGGCGGGCACCAGGTTGCTCGCGCCACGCCAGCGCTGCGCCAGGGAAGGAGATTGCGTCATCACAGCTGCCTTGGCGGGCGCCGAACCGGCAGCGCCAGTGGCGCTCCCGGTGGCAGTGGATGGACGAGACGCGGTTGCCGTCATTTTCATTTGACCAGCCATTCGTTCCACCGTGTCGCGATGGCCGGACCGTTCTTGGCCCAGTACGCGAAATCAAGAGTGATCTGATCCTTTGCGTAAGCGGTCGGCAGGTTAGGGGCCAGTACCGAGTCCAGGCGCTGCACGCTGTCGACGTTGACCGGGGCATAGGCGGTCAGGTTGGAGAAGTCCGCCTGGCCCTTGGCGCTGCTGGCATTGGCCAGGAACTTCATCGCCGCATCCTTGTTTTTCGAACCCTTGGGAATGACCAGGATGTCGGCCATGACCAGGTTCTGCTTCCAGCTTACGCCGACTGGGGCGCCGTCTTCTTGCAGGGCATGAATCCGGCCGTTCCAGAACTGGCCCATGCTCGCTTCACCGGAGGCCAGCAGCTGCTGCGACTGCGCGCCGCCGCCCCACCAGACGATGTCTTTCTTGATGGTGTCGAGTTTCTTGAAGGCGCGGTCCAGATCCAGCGGGTAGAGCTTGTCCGCTGCTACACCGTCGGCCAGCAGCGCCAGTTCCAGCACGCCAGGGCTTGGCCATTTGTAGAGGGCGCGTTTGCCGGGGTAGGTCTTGGTGTCGAACAGCGCGGACCAGTCTTGAGGCTTGTTGGCGCCGAGCTTGCCTTCGTTGTAGCCGAGGACGAAGGAGAAGAAGAACGAGCCGACGCCGTGATCGCTGACGAAACGCGGGTCGATCTTGTCGCGTTCAATCACTTTGAAATCGAGGGGTTCGAGCAAGCCTTCGGAGGCGGCGCGCAGGGCGAAGTCGGCTTCGACGTCGACCACGTCCCACTGCACGTTGCCGCTTTCGACCATGGCTTTGAGTTTGCCGTAGTCGGTCGGGCCATCCTGCACCACGGTGATGCCGCTGGCCTTGCTGAACGGGTCGGCCCAGGCCTGCTTCTGCGCATCCTGGGTGCTGCCGCCCCAACTCACGAAGTTGACGCTTTCAGCCGCCATCAACACCTGGCTGGTCACGCTCAGCAGTCCCGCAAAAAGAACCGCGGTCGCACGTTTGTTCAACACCATTTTCACGCCCTCATTGTTGTGTTTATGAGCGGGGCTTCGAGTGCCCGCCTATCGGGAGCAGTAGGTCCATCGAGTCAGTGCTGACTGTCCGGTCTATGGAATATCATATTATGGTATTCCAAACTTTGTGCAAGCACTTTGCCGTACCGGCTATCAGCCGAAAGTGGATTTTTTCCTGCAATCGAATGCAGACCTGTGGCGAGGGGGCTTGCCCCCGTTCGGCTGCGAAGCAGTCGCAAAATTGAGTGACTGGGTCTGTCTTAATGACGCTGGGGGGCGCTTCGCGCCCCAACGGGGGCAAGCCCCCTCGCCACAGGTAAGGCACCAGCCTTAGGCAGGGCTCGGAATCACTCGGTGAATGGAATACTCTCCACCACCTCCAGGTCATACCCGGTCAAACCCGCATACTTCAGCGGCGGCCCGAGGTGGCGAAGCTTGCCGACACCCAGGTTCTGCAGGATCTGCGCACCGGTGCCCACTTCCGAATAAATCCGTGACTGCGAACGGCTGAACTGCCGTGGTGGTTGGGTCAATTGCGGTACCCGCTCGAGCAGCGCCTGGGAGGATTCGTGATTGGCCAGCACCACCACCACACCGTGGCCTTCGGCGGCGACACGCTGCAAGGCGGCCCACAACGTCCAGTTGGTCGGCCCGCTGTACTCGGCACCGACCAGATCGCGCAATGGGTCGATCACATGCACCCGCACCAGTGTCGGTTGCTCGCGGCGCAGATCGCCCATGACCATGGCCATGTGGACACCGCCTTCGATGCGATCCTCAAAGGTGATCAGACGAAAGGTGCCGTGCACGGTCGGCAGGTCACGTTCACCGATACGCACGATGGTGTGCTCGGTGCTCAGGCGATAGTGGATCAGGTCGGCGATGGTGCCGATCTTGATCCCGTGCTTGCGCGCGAACACTTCCAGGTCCGGGCGCCGGGCCATGGTGCCGTCGTCGTTCATCACTTCGACGATCACCGAGGCCGGGGTATGGCCGGCCAGGCGTGCCAGGTCGCAGCCGGCTTCGGTGTGGCCGGCGCGGGTCAGCACGCCGCCTTCCCGGGCGCGCAGCGGGAAGATGTGGCCGGGTTGCACGATATCGGCGGGGCCGGCATGGGCGGCGACGGCAGCGGCCACGGTGCATGCACGATCCGCAGCCGAGATGCCGGTGGTCACACCGACAGCGGCCTCGATGGACACGGTGAAGGCGGTGCTGAACACGCTGCCATTGCTCGGGACCATCTGCTCCAGGCCCAGGCGTTTGCAGTGTTCGTCGGTCAGGGTCAGGCAGATCAGGCCCCGGGCTTCACGGGCCATGAAGCTGATCGCCTCGGGTGTGCAGCAGTCGGCGGCCAGCAACAGGTCGCCTTCGTTTTCCCGGTCTTCATCGTCGACCAGCAGGACCATTTTGCCGAGGCGGTAATCTTCGATGATTTCTTCGATGCTGTTGAAGGCCATGCTGGAGTCTCAGTGTTTGTTGGATTGGTAATGTGGTATACCATAATACAAAACAAACTGAGAGGTCACTATGAAGGCGTACTGGATTGCTCATGTGGATGTCACTGACCCCGATCAATACAGCCAATACACTCAGCGGGCGCCGCAGGCGTTTGCCCTGTATGGCGGTCGGGTTCTGGCGCGGGGTGGGCGTAGCGAGGCGATGGAAGGTCGGTCGACGCCGCAACGTAGTGTGGTGATTGAGTTTGATTCCTATGAGCAGGCGGTGGCTTGCTATCACTCGGCGTTGTATCAGGAGGCGCGTGGGTACCGTGAGGGGGTGGCTTTGGCTGAGGTGATTATTGTCGAGGGGGTGGAGCTGCTCTAAAAAGCGACTGAGTTGAGTACATATCCGTTTCTTCGGTTATGGCGGCTTATGGTTTCGCCCTTACGGCGAGTCACTTTTTTTACAAGCGCCTAAAAAAAGTAACCCAAAAAACGCTCGCCCCGAACGTACGGCCCCTCGCTAAGGCTCGGGGTTCCTTCGCTCCGGCATTCATCCGGGGGCATCGCCTCCGGTCGGCTTCGCTCGACCTCCTCTCGATGTGTTCGGCTGCGCCGAACGGCGCTGCGCGCCCACCCCCGGATGAACGCCTCCACTCAGCCTGCCGAGGGGGCGGGTGGATCAAGATCAAGAGCTGCAGGCGAGCTAACGCTCGGCCTGATGAGTGGTGAAGAGCGTGGGTGTATGCCGATCTGCCTTTGCTCTTCTGTGGGAACGGCGGTGCGGCGATCCGACTTGCCTGCGAAGGCGGCCTGACAGCCGACCTGGTTTTTGCAGATGTCCCCAATCCCTGTGGGAGCGGGCTTGCCCGCGATGACGGCCTGCCAGCCGACCGAAATCTTGCGGATGTACTGAGTACCTGTAGGAGCGAGCCTGCTCGCGATGGCGGCCTGCCAGTCGACCAGGTACATCACAGGCGAACGAACCCAGCAAACAGGCCGGCCGGTAGGCCGCCTCGCTTTTGCTTTTGCTTTGGCTTTGGCTTTTGATCTTCTTGCCCCCTCGTGAGGCCGAGTGGAGGTTCTGCGCAGTGGGCAACCCGGCATGGATGCCGGGTTAGCCGCCGCCGGCCATGGATGGCCGATGGCGGCGGGCCCACGGAGCAGGACCGGAGCGAGGGCATGCCGAGCCTTGGCGAGGCACCGAACGTCAGGGGCAAGAGCCCTTGGTTACTTGGGGCTCTTCCAAGTAACCCGCTGTAAGAGCGGAACCCTAAGTGGCCGTTACCGCAAAAACGGATATGTACACCCTCAAAAATCCACGCCGCCTGCTACACCGCCATCGCGAGCAGGCTCGCTCCCACAGGGTCCTTCAGAGGCCACAAGTGGCCGTTACCAAAGAAACGGATATGTACACGATCAAAAGCAAAGACTATCAGCGAATAAAGTGAATCTTCCCGCTGTCGTCATTGCCCATGTAGATGCCATACACCCCAGCCTGACGCTCCTCGATATAGCGCTCAAGAATCTGCCGGATCGCCGGATAATAGATGCTGTCCCAAGGAATGTCCTCAGGCGCGAAGAACTTGTAGTCGAGGGTTTCCGGGCCGTACTGCCCGGTGATCTCCAGCGCGATGGCGCGGAAGATGATGTACACCTCGCTGATCTGCGGCACGCTGAAAATCGAGTAGGGCGAGACGATTTCCGCACGCACGCCGCTTTCTTCCCAGACCTCGCGCAAGGCCGCCTGCTCGGTGGTCTCGCCGCTTTCCATGAAGCCCGCCGGCAGGGTCCAGGTACCCGGGCGCGGCGGAATCGCGCGTTGGCACAACAGGTACTTGCCGTCCTGCTCGATGATGCAGCCGGCAATGATCTTCGGATTGACGTAATGGATGTAGCCGCAGCCGCGGCACATCAGGCGCTCGTGCGTATCGCCCGGCGGCAGCTGCTGACCGAGATCAGCGCTGCCGCACTTGGGGCAAAAGCTCGGGCTGAACATTTCAGCGACCTATGCGCGGTTCTTTCAGCGCGATGGGCAGGGTGATCGCCGGGATGTCGCCGGTTTCTTCCTGCTTGCGCTTGAGGTAGTCCAGGGCCACGGCCGCGGCTGCACGCACGTGGTCGACGCAAGCCTGGTGGGCGGCCAGCGGATCGCCGCCCTTGATCGCCTCGACCATGCGCTCCATTTCCTGGTTGCTGGCGCCGCGACGGTTTTCCTGGGACACCGAGGTCGCGCGCAGGTAGCTGATGCGTGCCTGCAACTGGCGCAGCTGAGTGGCCGCGACATGGTTGCCCGAGCCTTCGAGCAGCACATCGTAGAAACCCTGCACCGAGTCGATGACCTGTTGCAGTTCGCCGTCTTTCAGCGCCTTGCGGTTTTCTTCGAGGGCTTTTTCCAGGGCCTTGATGTCCTTGGCCTTGGCGCGCAGGGTGAACAGTTGCACGATCAACCCTTCGAGTACGCAGCGCAGCTCGTAGATGTCCACGGCATCGGCCAGGGTGATGATCGCGACACGCGGGCCCTTGGCGTCGGCGAATTCCACCAGGCCTTCGGATTCCAGGTGACGCAAGGCTTCGCGCACGGAGGTACGGCTGACGCCCAGGCGATCGCACAGATCGCGTTCGACCAGACGGTCTCCCGGCAGGAGCTGGAAGTTCATGATGGCGCTTCGCAGTTTATCCAGCACGATTTCGCGCAGGGTAACGGGGTTGCGATTGACCTTGAAGCTGTCGTCGAGTGGCAGGCGTTTCATGGGGTCCGCTCTGATTGTGGCTGTCCATGCAAAAAGAGCACTTCGATTACGGGAATCTGGGTGCCCGGTCAGATCAAACAGCCAAGGGTTAACTGGAGGCCTCGGCATCGGCTTCGGCGAAGGCTTCACGGGCGAGCCGGAAACTGTCTACGGCAGCGGGGACACCGCAATAAATGCCGACCTGAAGCAATATTTCGCGTATTTGCTCACGACTCAGGCCGTTACGCAAGGCGCCGCGCACATGCAGCTTGAGTTCATGGGGCCGGTTGAGGGCCGAGATCATCGCCAGGTTGATCATGCTGCGCTCCTTGAGCGACAAACCCTCACGGCCCCAGACATGACCCCAACAATATTCGGTGACCATTTCCTGCAACGGGCGGGTGAAGTCGTCGGCGTTTTCGATGGAACGGTTGACGTAGGCTTCGCCCAGCACCTGGGTGCGGATCTTCAGGCCTTTTTCATACTTTTCGTTGTTCATTTGCGTAGCTCCCGTGGGCTCAAAGGCCGCCCATCAAGGTGTATTTGAGTTCCAGGTAATCCTCGATGCCGTATTTCGACCCTTCACGGCCCAGCCCCGAGGACTTGATGCCGCCAAACGGCGCGACTTCGGTGGAAATCAGCCCTTCGTTGATCCCGACCATGCCGTACTCCAGCGCCTCGCTCATGCGCCAGGCGCGGCCCAGGTCGCGGGTGTAGCAGTAGGCGGCCAGGCCGAATTCGGTGTCGTTGGCCATCTCGACGGCCTTTGCCTCGGTGTCGAAGCGGAACACCGCTGCCAGTGGGCCGAAAGTTTCTTCCTGGGCGACTTTCATTAGCGTGGTAACGCCCGCCAACACGGTTGGCTGAAAGAAGCCATTGCCCAATGCATGGCGTTCGCCGCCGCACAGCAGTTGTGCGCCGTGTTCCAGCGCGTCTTGCACGTGGTCTTCCACCTTGGCCACGGCACGCTCGTTGATCAGCGGCCCTTGGGTGACGCCATCCTCGAAACCGCTGCCGACCTTGAGTTGCGAAACCCGTTCGGCCAGGCGTGCGACAAAGGCGTCGTGGATGCCGTCCTGCACCAGGAAGCGATTGACGCAGACGCAGGTCTGCCCGGCGTTGCGGAATTTGGCGATCAGCGCACCATCAACGGCACGTTCCAGATCGGCGTCATCGAAGACAATGAACGGCGCGTTGCCGCCCAGTTCCAGCGAGACTTTTTTCAGGGTCGGCGCGCACTGGGCCATCAGCAATTTTCCGATCCCGGTGGAGCCGGTGAACGACAGTTTGCGCACGAGTGGGCTTGAAGTCAGCTCACCACCGATGGCAATGGCATCGCCAGTGATCACGCTGAAAATGCCCGCTGGAATGCCAGCCTGTTCCGCCAGTGCGGCCATGGCCAGTGCCGAGAACGGCGTTTCCGGGGCCGGTTTGACGATGCACGGGCAACCGGCCGCCAGCGCGGGGCCGGCCTTGCGGGTGATCATCGCCGCCGGGAAGTTCCACGGCGTGATGGCCGCGACGACACCAATCGGCTCCTTGCTGACGACGATGCGCGCGTCGCCCTTGTGGCTGGGAATGGTGTCGCCGTAGATGCGCTTGGCCTCTTCGGCGAACCACTCGATGAAGCTCGCGGCGTAGAGGATTTCGCCCTTGGCTTCAGCCAGTGGCTTGCCTTGTTCGAGGGTGAGGATGTTTGCCAGGGCGTCGGCATTTTCCAGCATCAGGGCATGCCAACGCTTGAGCGTATTGCTGCGCTCCTTGGCGGTCAGTGTGCGCCAGGCCGGCCAGGCTTTGTTGGCAGCCTCGATGGCCTGGCGCGCATGTTCGGCGCCGAGGTTCGGCACCCGGCCGATGAGTTCACCGGTGGCCGGGTTGAAGATGTCCTGACAGGCGCCATCCGGCGCGTCCAGCCATTGGCCATTGATGTAGGCCTGCTGGCGGAACAGTAACGAGGCTGCTGGGCTCATGCCGGCTCCCGAGTAAAGTGGTGGACCCTGTGGGAGCGGGCTTGCTCGCGAAAGCGGTGGGTCAGTCAATATTGATG
>NZ_JAHBCX010000056.1:0-26212 GCF_019955895.1 Pseudomonas sp. GL-B-12 | reverse complement strand
GCCCTACCCTCGAAGCTGGTCTGACCATAACGATAAAAAACGGAGACGCCATGCCTCGTTTCACCTTGAGCCCTCGTGGGCTGCTCGCTTGCCTGATCACTGCCTGCCTTGCGCAATCGGTGGTCGCCGCCGATGGACCGGTCGCGGCCAGCCCGCAAACCACGGCCAGTAACGCCGCCGTGCTGCAACAACTGCCCTTCACCGACCGCACCGACTACGAGTCGGTCACCAAGGGTTTGATCGCGCCGTTCAAGGGCCAGGTCAAGGACGCCTCGGGCAAGGTCATCTGGGATATCCAGGCCTATGACTTCCTCGCCAAGGATAAGGCCCCGGAGTCGGTCAACCCGAGCCTCTGGCGCCTGGCCCAGCTCAGCGCCCATGCCGGATTGTTCGAAGTCAGCCCTCGGCTGTATCAGGTGCGCGGCCTTGACCTGGCCAACATGACCATCATCGAAGGTGACGACGGGCTGATCATCATCGACCCGCTGACCATGGCCGAAACCGCCAAGGCAGCACTGGACCTGTACTACCAGAACCGTCCGCACAAACCGGTGGTGGCGGTGATCTACAGCCACACCCACGTCGACCACTTCGGTGGCGTGCGCGGGGTTATCGACGAGGCCGACGTCAACGCCGGCAAGGTCAAGGTATTCGCCCCCGCCGGGTTCATGGAACACGTGATGAGCGAGAACGTCTACGCCGGCAACGCGATGAGCCGCCGCGCGCAGTTCCAGTTCGGCAGCCTGCTGCCCCGTGGCGAAAAAGGCCAGGTCGATGCCGGCCTGGGCAAGAGCACGCCGAGCGGCGGCACCGTCACCCTGATCCCACCCACCGACCTGATCGACAAGGAACTGGAAACCCGCACCATCGCCGGGCTCGACGTGGAATTCCAGTTGACCCCGGGCACCGAGGCGCCGGCGGAGATGAACCTGTACCTGCCGCAGTTGCGCGCCTTGTGCATGGCGGAAAACGCCACGCAAATGATGCACAACATCCTCACCCCGCGCGGCGCGCAAGTGCGCGACGCCAAGGCTTGGGCCGAGTACCTGGACGGCAGCCTGGCGCGTTACGGCGACAAGAGCGACGTGTTGTTCGCCCAGCACAACTGGCCGACCTGGGGCGGCGAACGCATCCGCACCTTCCTCGCCGACCAGCGCGACATGTACGCCTTCCTCAACGACCGCACCCTGCACTTGCTGAACCAGGGCCTGACGCCGCTGGAAATCGCCGACTCGATCAAGAAACTGCCCGGCAGCCTCGACCAGAAGTGGTACACCCGTGGCTACTACGGCTCACTGAGCTTCAACACCCGGGCAGTGTATCAGCGCTACATGGGTTTCTATGACGGTAACCCGGCCAACCTCAATCCGCTGCCGCCGGTAGAAACGGCCAAGCGATCGGTCGAAGCCATGGGCGGCGAAGCGGCGGTGCTGGGGAAAATGCAGGCGGCGATGGCCAAGGGTGAATACCGCTGGGCCGCGCAACTGGGCAATCAGGTGCTGTTCGCCAACCCGGACAACGCCGACGCTCGCAAAGCCCAGGCCCAGGCGCTGGAGCAAATGGGCTATCAAAGTGAAAACGCCACCTGGCGCAACATGTACCTGACTGGTGCCATGGAACTGCGCAATGGCGTGCCGCCCAATGCGGGCACGTCGGTATCCGTGGACATGGTGCGGGCGATGAGCCCGCAGATGTTCTTCGACTTCCTGGCGGTGCGTCTGGACAGTGAAAAGGCCGTAGGCCATGACCTGACCCTGAACTGGACCTTCGATGACCTGAACCAGGACTTCAACCTGACCCTGCGCAATGGCGTGTTGACCCATCGTGCCGGGCTCAATGCCCAGGCGGATGCCAGCGTGACCATGAGCAAGGCCACCCTGGAACAGATCAGCCTCAAGCAACTGGATATCCCGACGGCGATGCAGAAAGGCTTGATCAAGTTGCAAGGCAATGGCAAGAAGCTTGGGGAGTTGATGAGCAGCCTCGATACCTTTGCGCCGCAGTTCAATATCGTTACCCCGTGAAACCAGGCACGCTGCCACAGGATGAATGCAGGACCTGTGGGAGCGGCGATGCGGCGATCCGACTTGCCCACGATGGCTGCTTGGCAGGCGGCATGGATTTTTGAGGGTGTACATATCCGTTTCTGCGGTCACGGCGGCTAATGGTTCCGCCCTTACGGCGGGTTACTTGGAAAAGCCCCAAGAAACCAAGGGCTCTTGCCCCTGACGTTCGGTGCCTCGCCAAGGCTCGGCATGCCCTCGCTCCGGTCCTGCTCCGTGGGCCCGCCGCCATCGGCCATCCATGGCCGGCGGCGGCTAACCCGGCATCCATGCCGGGTTGCCCACTGCGCAGAACCTCCACTCGGCCTCACGAGGGGGCAAGAAGATCAAAAGCCAAAGCAAAAGCGAGGCGGCCTACCGGCCGGCCTGGTTGCTGGTTTGGATCTGCGAAATTTCGCTCGGCTGGTAGGCTCGTTCCCACAGGGATCCAGGTTGTTCACAGCATGTGTGAACGACACAGATCCAATGTGGGAGCGACGGTGCGGCGATCCGACCTGCTCGCGATGCTCTTCAAGCAGACAACACTTCAACCACCGGCATTTGCCAGCGCTGATTGACCACCTGCTGCCCAGGTCCATACAGGCGCAGGACCAGGCTGAACGCCCCGCTTGCAGGTGTCGGCAACCAGTTGCTCTGCGCAGTTGGAGCGGTATTCTGCAGGATCAACGTCAACCCGCCGTCCGCATCCATCTGCAAACGATCCCGGCTGCTGAGGCAGTAACGATTGATCGGATTGGCCACCAGTTGCCGGTCCGGCAAGTCATACAACGTCAGCGACCAGAACTCGCTGGCGGGCGGCAATTGACCCGGTGCGAAACGCAGGCGATAGCTTCGCCCGCCCTGCAAGGGTTGCCCCTGATTATCCAGGCGAGTGCCGGTGTAGAAGGCCTCTTCCACGCTGTTGCCGTAGATGCCGACATTCGCCGCGACAGCGCGGTTGAGGTAATTGCCGTTCAGCGCTTCGCGCGTGCCGAACAGGCCGAGGGTGGTGCGTACCTGGCTCACCGCGGTTTGCAGTTGCGCCTGGGCGTCCTGAATCCCGGCGAGCAGTGCCTGGCGCGTTGTTTGCGGCAACGTCGCCGGGTCGAAACCCTGACCGGGCACGATGCCGATCCGGGCAAAGCGTGCGCGCAAGGCTTGTTCGGACGGTTGCGTGGGACACAGGCTGAGGATCTGGTTCAGCACCGGGATAAACTCCAGCCCCAGCCCGGTCTTGCTGTCCCAGGGTAGCCAGCTAATGACGGGTGCAGCCACGGGCGGTGCACTGCCGATGAATTCATGCAACGCACGCAAACCGTATTGCTGCTGCAAGGCACGCACCGCCGGCAGGTCCTCGGCGCTTTTCAGGCCCGTTCTCCCAAGCACCATGACGATTTCGGTTTCACTGCGCAGCACGGCCTTGACGCCGTCCGGTGTCGGGCCTTGCCAGTCGGGCCCGGCGATCAGGTAGTTCCCCGCTTCGCGACCGGTGCTGAGCACGCCGACATAGGCAAAGTTGTGGGTGTACTGGTCGACCAGTTGAAGCACGTAATAGCGCTCGTCATCGACCGCCGGCACGCTCAATATCTGGGGTTCGCTGCGCAGGTCGAGCCAGGCCCAGGAGTACGGCGTGTCGTTGTTCGGCGTGACGATGTCGCGGTTGTTCGGGGTGAACAACTTGCTGTAATGACGAAAGCGGTTGAAGCCGCCGACGTACTCCGACGCGGCCGGGTTGAGCGCCTGTTTTTCCATGGTCTGGTAATGCATGAGCATGGGGTACGCGTAAATCCACGCCTCGTTGGCAATCTGCCGCGGGTCATCGGAATCACCGGCCAGCAACCAGCGTGGAAACATCAGGCTGCCGCTCAATACCCCCATGCTGCCCAGCACCCGGCGGCGACTTAAAATCAGGTTCATGATTCGATCCTCGCGATCGTCGGCAACTGATAATTCCCGTCCAATGCCCCGCCCTTGGGCAGGTACAGGCGCAACAGCAGGTTGAACGGACCTTGCGGCGTCGGCAGCCAGTTGCCCTGCGGCGCAGCCTTGGGCGCATCGGCCTGCAGGATCAGGGTCAAGCCGCCGTCGGCATCGTATTGTAGACCAGGGCTGCGATCGCCCAGGGCGTAACGCTGGATCGGGTTGGCCACCAGCAACTGGGTCTTGCCGTCATACAGGGTCAGCGACCAGAACGCATTCACTGGCGGCAATTGCCCGGCCGGGAAATGCAGGCGATAGGCGTGCTGGCCGGTGAGCGCCTGCCCCTGGGCATCGTGCAACGCCATCGGGTACAGCGCTTCTACCGCATCGTTGGCGTAGATGTAGCGCCAGGCGACCGCGGCACGGGTCAGGTCATCGTCGCCGTATTTGCCGACGTTGGACGGCGACGGCAACCAGCCCTGTTGTTCCACCGACAACTGGCTCGACGCTGCACGCACCTGTTCGCGGCCGGCTTCGGCACCTTGGGCGACGGCTTCGCTCAAGTCCGCCGGTGCCTGGAATTCGGTCCCCGGCTTCACGCCGATGGCGGCGAAACGTGCCAGTTTCTTTTGCTCGCTGGCAGTCCACTGATGCAAAGGAGCCAGCGCGTTGAAGGTGCTGAACAACGCCTGCGCCGGCCCTTGTTTGGTGTCCGTGTACGCTGGCAGTTGCAGTGGTGCCAACGATTCTGGGGGCGCGCTGCCATTGACTTTGGACAGCGGTTGCAAGGCGTAGCCCTTCAGCACCTGCGCGGCGTCTTTCTGATCCGCTTCGCCTTTGACTTCGGTCCGTCCCAACAGGAAGACCAGCCGGCTCGGAGAGCGAATCACAGCGCTGAAACCCGATGGCACAGGCCCCTTCCAGTCCGGCCCGACAATCAGGTAGCGCCCCGCCTGATCCCCCGTGGCGCGGGTGCCGATGTAGTCGAGGTTGTCGGTGCGCATGTCCACCAGTTGGAAGCTGTAGTAGCGGCCTTGCACGGCCGGCACGTCCAGCGCCATCGGTTCGCCGCGCAGATCGAGCAAGGCGCGGGAATAGAAGGTGTCGTTGTTGGGCGACACCACTTTGTTGTCTTGCGGACCGAGCAGGCGCGGTTCGCTGTAGAGACGATTGAACGGCAGTTTCGCGGTGATGGCGCTGAGCACCTTGTCGTGTTCGACGGTGGCGTAGGCGAACACGTAGGCCTCCTGCGCCAGGGCTTTCGCCTGTTGTTGATCGATAGTTGCGGCGTGAACAGTGCCCAGGCTCGCGCCCAGGGCCAGTGCGGATATCCAGTAGCGCATGGCAGATCTCCTGTAGCAAAACATCAGCACACACAGATCCCTGTGGGAGCGGGCTTGCCCGCGAAGAGGGAGTGTCAGTCGACTACATTGCTGCCTGACACGCCGCCTTCGCGAGCAAGCCCGCTCCCACATTGGATTTGCGGTGGTTTGGCGAATGGTTACTTGGCCCAGCGCCGCAGGTCCGACGGGGTGTAGTCGTCGGTCTTGGCGGCGAAGCCCACGCGCATCGGCTCGGTCTCTTCGTTGGCCAGGCCGCCGGCGTAGTAGCGTCCGGAGATCAGGTCGTACGATGTTTCCAGCACGTTGTAGGTGAAGCCGTGGTCGTACTGTTGAATCGCGTGCAGTTCACCGCTGCGCCATAGCTCACCGCGGCTGTCGTACTGGTCCGACTGGGCGATCTGCCAACTGTCCTCGTCCACATAGAACCGGCGCTTGGCGTAAATATGCCGCGCATCAGGCTTGAGGGTCGCCTCCACCACCCACACGCGGTGCTTCTCGTAACGAGCCAGGTCCTGGTTGACGTGGTTGGGCTTGATCACGGCGTCGTACTTGAGGTCGCGGCTGCCGATCTTGTAGCTGTTGTAAGGGATGAACAGCTCTTGCTTGCCCACCAGTTTCCAGTCGAAACGGTCCGGCGCGCCGTTGTAGCCGTCGATGTTGTCGGCGGTGATCAGACCATTGCTGTAACGGGCGCTGTTGTCGTAGGCGATCATCGGTGCACGACGCACGCGACGTTGCCCCGGCAGGTATTGCCAGGCCGATCGCGGCTCGGCGACCTGGTCGATCGGCTCATGCACCAGCACCGCCTCGCCGGACAGACGCGCCGGTTCCAGCACCCGGCTCTTGAACATGAACAGGATGTTCGAGCCCGGTTCCAGTCCGCCCACGGTGTCGGCGAAGTTGATCAGCGACTGGTTGCGCACGTAGCTGGTGGCGCCGTTTTCGCGCACCAGCGCGGCGCTGCTGATGCGCTCGTAGCTGCCGCCGCGATAACGGGTCATGTGGTTCCACATCACCTCCAGGCCTTCGGTGGGCAACGGAAACGGAATGCCCCTGGCATAGTCGTGCAAGCCGTTGCCGCCGTCGGCCATGCTGGTCTTGGCGACGTTCTCACGACTGGCCGCCAGTACCTCCTTGGGCAGGTTGGCGCTGCGATGGCTCGGGTAGATGTTCATCTTATAGGTGTCGGGAAAGCGCTTGAACAACGCGATTTGCCCGGGGCTGAGAAACTTCTGGTACTGCGCCAGGTTCTGCGCGGTGACAGTGAACAACGGTTTCTCGGCGGTATACGGGTCGCTGTAGCCGCCCTTGCTGTCGACGGTGCCGGCGTTGCTCGCCAGGCCACCGGTCCAGGCCGGAATGCTGCCGTCGGCATTGGCTGCCATTTCCGAGCCCATGGGGGTCAGGGTCTTGCCCAGTGCCGCTGAATCGGTGCCTTTGGCCTGAGCCAGGCCGACGGTGCAGGCCATGGCCAGCACGCACAATTGCATACGCATAACGGTTCTCCTTAGAAGTCTGCCTTGAAGCTGACGGACGCGAAATCGCGGTCGTCGAGGGTGCTGTAGTCGTTGGAACCGAAGAACGCGTTGTAGGCCAGTTCCACGCTGTAATCGTTCATGTAGACGCCGGTCAGGCTCACGCCCAGCGCTTGCTGGCCTTCCTGGAACGGCCCTTGTGGATCGTACGAATAGCCCTCGACGTCATGCCGCCAGTTGACGGCCGGAATCAGGTTGATACCCGGCAGCACGTCGCTGTATTCCAGGCTGGCGCGCAGGCGATAACCCCACGACCAATCGGTGGCAAAGCCCTTGTCGGTGCAGAATTGGTTGGTCACACCTGAAGCCACCGTGTTGCACGGCGTGCCGTTGCGCGGGGCGCTGCGGCCGAACGCAGCATTGCGGCCCAGGCGCTCGTCCCCCAGATCGTCGATGTGCACGACCCCGGCTTCACCGAACAGACTCAGGCGCGTCGCACCCAGCACGTTGTCGATGGCCTGGGTGGCCGAACCGGTCAGCTGCCAGACGCCCTTGCGCTCCCACGAATCGAACTGGCTGCCATTGGTGGTGCTGAAGCCCGGCGGCAACTGCACCCAGGAACTGCCCCCCGGTCCGGAGATCACGGCGACGTTGACGTCGGGCGCGTTGATCGCGATCGGCATGTTCGGCCGGTAGCTCAACTCACCGGCCAGGGAAATCCCGGTGACAGGCTCGACGCCGTTGAGGCTGATGCCGTACAGGTGAATGTTTTCCGGGAAGGCCGCCGCATAGCTCGGCCCCTGGATACCACCGGGGAAGGTGCCGGGCAACGCGGTATTCCTGGCATTAATGGTGAAGTACGGCAAACGCGAGTGATAGTTGATGTAGTAGATCGCCGCTTCCGCATCGTTGAGCGCCGGGATCATCTGGCGCAGGGCGAAGCCGAACTGGCCGTTGTCGGACGGCGATTCGTTGCCCCGGGACGTGGCGAACAAACCAGCGGCCTGCATCTGTTGATCGGTCTGTACCTGACTCAGAAACAGCGGCCCGCAACCCGGCTGGATCACATCGCTACTGGCGAAGAAAGTGCCGCATCCGTCGAGTACGCTGGGGCGCCAGTTGTACTGGTAGAAACCTTCGAGGTTGGTGGTGTCGGTCAGGCCGAAGCTGAAGGAGACCATCTCCACTGGCAATTGGCCTTCCTTGATTTCCACGCCGGGACGGTTGAACGCCGAGATGTCCAGCGGGTTGATCACGTTGATGCCGTTCTGGATCAGCAGCGCTTCGCCCCAGGACAACACCTGGTTACCGACCTTCACGCCCAGCGGATGCTCGGCCACCTGGAAGTCTTTCCAGACGTACGCATCGAGCACCTCGAAGCCCTTGAACTTGGCCAGGTCGTCCCAGCCTGAATCGTCGAAATCCTTGAAGCGGCCATTGCCGGTTTCATAGGCGTGGTCGTACCAGTATTTGAAGCGAATGAACGCGCCCTGGCCCTGGCCATCGAGACTGACATCGGTGAGGCCCTTGAAGAGTTGCGAGATGGGGTCGCCCCTCTCGAAGTTCAGCCGGTTGTCGTCGGCGCTGACGCTGGTGCCATTGGCGTTCACGCCCTGAGCCTGCAAGGCGTTGGCGCGGGTCATCAGGCTTTTGTCGGGGTTTTGCGTCGACCAGCTGCTGCCCAGGCTCAGGCTGGTCTTGGTCGACAGGCTCCAGTCTTCGTTGAGGTCAAATGTGGTGGCGTACGTTGGCCCCGTCAGTACGGCAAGAATCGCCAGCGCAAGGGGTTGCGGGCGAGTGTGGCCAAGCCGGTGAAGCCGCGGACGGACTCCGGCTGTGGCCGAGCGTTTTTTTATCATTATTGGGCTCCGGTCAGGTTTGCTCAGCCCGGACACGGTGCCCAACTATCGAGCGCGACACGCAAGCGATGGCCGACAAAAAATAATCATCGGGGTGGCTGCGGGGCAGACGGTATTTGTTTTGAAGGTGTACATATCCGTTACTGCGGTAACGGCGGCTTAGGGTTCCGCCCTTACGGCGGGTTACTTGGAAGAGCCCCAAGTAACCAAGGGCTCTTGCCCCTGACGTTCGGTGCCTCGCCAAGGCTCGGCATGCCCTCGCTCCGGTCCTGCTCCGTGGGCCCGCCGCCATCGGCCATCCATGGCCGGCGGCGGCTAACCCGGCATCCATGCCGGGTTGCCCACTGCGCAGAACCTCCACTCGGCCTCACGAGGGGGCAAGAAGATCAAAAGCCAAAGCAAAAGCGAGGCGGCCTACCGGCCGGCCTGATCGCGGGATTCGTTTGCCTGTGATGCTCTTGGTCGGCCGGTAGGCCGCCATCGCGAGCAAGCTCGCTCCTACAGTTGGGCTGGGTACATTCGAAAGAAATTGGTCGGCTGTCAGGCCGCTTTCGCGGGCAAGTCGGATCGCCGCACCGCCGCTCCCACAGAAGAGCAAAAGCAGAGCGGCGTACCCCCACGCTCTTCACCACTCATCAGGCCGAGCGTTAGCTCGCCTGCAGCTCTTGATCTTGATCCACCCGCCCCCTCGGCAGGCTGAGTGGAGGCGTTCATCCGGGGGGAGGCGCGCAGCGCCGTTCGGCGCAGCCGAACACATCGAGAGGAGGTCGCGCGAAGCCGACCGGAGGCGATGCCCCCGGATGAATGCCGGAGCGAAGGAACCCCGAGCCTAAGCGAGGGGCCGTACGTAAGGGGCGAGACCTTTTGGTTCCTTTTGGGGCGTTTGCCAAAAGGGACTCGCCGTAAGGGCGAAACCATAAGCCGCCATAACCGCAGCAACGGATATGTACTCGGTCATGAAGGAATATCCAAAGCCAACGACATGAACTGACCGATCCGCGACCGCAACCACCGCTCCGCCGGATCATTGTCATGCACCCCACTCCAGGCCATCGACAACTGCGCCGCCTCAATCTCGAACGGCGGATCCTCGGCCCGCAACCCACACCCCTCCACCAACGCGCACGCCGCATAATCCGGCACAGTGGCAATCATCTCGGTCCCCGCGAGCAACGCCCGCAACCCACTGAACTGCGGCACCCCCAGCACCACACGACGACTACGCCCAACCTTCGCCAGATCCAGATCGATATTGCCGCTCAAGTCCCCCGAGAACGACACCATCGCATGGGGCCGCTCACAGTACTCATCCAGGCTCAATGTCCCCGGCCGGGTGTCGCCACGCAGCACTTTGCAGGGAATATCGCGCAGTTTCTTGCGCTTGGCATTGGCCGGCAGATCCGTGGTGTAACTCACGCCCACCGAGATTTCCCCCGACGCCAGCAGTGTCGGCATCAACAGGTAATTGGCCCGCCGCACGACCACGACAATGCCCGGTGCTTCCTCTTGCAACTGACGCAGCAACGGTGGAAACAAACCGAATTCGGCATCGTCCGACAACCCGATGCGGAACACATCGCAACTGGTCGCCGGATCGAATTCCTTGGCCCGGCTCACAGCCCCGGAAATGGTATCCATCGCCGGTTGCAACTCCTTGAGAATCGCCAACGCACGCGCCGTCGGTTCCATGCCGCGACCGTTGCGCAGCAGCAACGGGTCGTCGAACAGATCGCGCAAACGCCCCAGCGCGGCGCTCACCGCCGGCTGCCCCATGAACAGTTTTTCCGCAACGCGGGTCAGGTTTTTTTCGAACATCAGGGCCTCGAAAATCACCAGCAGGTTCATGTCGACGCGACGCAGATCGTTACGGTTCATAGGCACAGGTTCCTTGTGTGTGTTCGGCCAGGCGCGAGGATGAGAATTGTGTCTGACTTTACCCAAGACTTCCCGCGGTGAGCGAGGAATTAACAACGATTAACTCGCAAGCCAGAGCCTTCGGGTCCAAGAATGAAGCCTACCGACACGGACATTCGCCATGGCTCACGTTCAGCAAAATGCCGCCCCCGCGTCATTCACGCCTATGCCAAAGAAAAGCACCGGTGGCCTCAGCCCGCAACGCGAAAAACGGGTTAAACAACTGATCCTCGAACGTCTGGGCGACAGCCTGGAAGTCACTGAACTGGCACAGGCCTGCGCCCTCTCGCGCAGTCACTTCTCCCGCGCGTTCAAGTGCAGCACCGGCCTCTCGCCGCAAGAATGGATTCGCCAGCAGCGCATTGCCCTGGCCAAGCAATTGATCCAGTACACCGACATGAGCCTTACGCAGATCAGCCTCGAATGCGGCTTCTGCGATCAGGCGCACTTCTGCCATATCTTCACCCGCAGCGAAGGCATCAATCCGTTTGCCTGGCGCTGTCAGTTTGTTCGCGGCGCCTCGTTGAGCAGCAAACGATCGCAGGTTACGCCAGCCCCTACAGAGCTGTGTGTACACCCTTAGGAGCTGGCGCAGCCTGCGATCTTTCAGTCAGACATCAACCCTTGAGGAACGCCAACAGGTCAGCGTTGAGCTGGTCCTTATGGGTGTCCGTCAAACCGTGAGGGGCGCCCGGGTAAATCTTCAGGGTCGAGCCCTTCACCAGTTTGGCGGAGGAGACGCCCGCCGCTTCGTACGGCACCACCTGATCCGCGTCGCCATGCACCACCAGGGTCGGCACGTCGAACTTCTTCAAGTCTTCGGTGAAGTCGGTTTCCGAGAATGCCTTGATGCAGTCATAGGCGTTCTTGTGGCCGGCCATCATGCCCTGCATCCAGAACCAGTCGATCATGCCCTGGGACGGTTTCGCGTCAGGTTTGTTGAAGCCGAAGAACGGGCCACTGGCGAGGTCGATGTACAGCTGCGAACGGTCGGCCAGCGAGGCCAGGCGGATGCCGTCGAACACTTCCAGCGGCAGGCCGCCGGGGTTGGCTTCGGTCTCGAGCATCAGCGGCGGTACCGCGGAAATCAGCCCGGCCTTGGCCACGCGGCCGGTGCCGTGACGACCGATGTAACGCGCCACCTCGCCACCGCCGGTGGAGAAGCCGAACAGCACGGCGTTTTGCAGGTCGAGCAGCTCGATCAACTGCGCCAGATCGTCGGCGTAATGGTCCATGTCATTGCCCGACCACGGCTGGCTGGAGCGCCCATGACCGCGACGGTCGTGGGCGATGACCCGGTAGCCCTTGGAGGCCAGGAAGATCATCTGCGACTCCCAGCTGTCGGCGTTGAGCGGCCAGCCGTGACTGAAGACAATCGGCTGACCGCTGCCCCAGTCCTTGTAGTAAATCTCGACGCCGTCGCGGGTAGTGAAGGTGCTCATGGGTGATGCCTCCTTAACGAGTGTTGGGGTGAATCAAACCGGTAACGGGTTCAGGCGGTCCGCCAGGCGCGCCACCCGCTCGCCCAGGTGCGCGGCGGTGCAGCGATCCTCGGGCGGCGGAGCATCGTCGGGGGATTGTTCGACGTTCGACTGGGCCATGGCGCCCAGTGAGCTGCCCAGGCGATTGAGTTGGCCGTTGAACGCGCCGGTGCTGGAGCGTGCCGGCAGCAGGTCGAGGCCGACCCAGATCATCGAGTGCTGGGCAGCGAACACTGCCATCTGCAGCAAGGTGTTGAGCTTGTCGCCGCACAGGCAGCCGGAATTGGTGAAGCCCGCCGCGAGTTTGTCGCGCCAGGGCTGGGCCAGGTAGAAGGTCGCCGTGGCCTCCATGAAAGCCTTGAAGGCCGCCGAGGCGCTGCCCATGTAGGTCGGCGCGCCGAAGATGATGGCGTCGGCGTTGTGCAGCCGCGCCCAGTGCTCGTCCACTTCCTCGACCGGAATCAACTGGCAGGTGCTGCCCAGGTGCCGTTCCACGCCCGCGGCCACGGCTTCGGCCATGACCCGGGTGTGCCCGTAGCCACTGTGATAGACCACCACCACGTTGCTCATTGCTCTGTCCTTGCGATGGATTGAATCCCTTTGTAGGAGCGAGCTTGCTCGCTCCTACAGGAAGAGAGTTTTGGACGCAGACCGGACGCAGGACGAGTTAAACGTTGTTAATTTTCCTTGGCGCGCAAAAAGCCCCGGCATGTCCTGTCCATCTGTCGCACCCAATGTTTTCGGGACCGACAGCCGCTGGCCGATACGCTAGAGTCAATGCCTGCCCCTTCAGTCACTCGGGCGGCGCATTGCGCTGAGTAAAAAACCTGAGGAATATGCTCGAAAACCGCGTACTAGACGGATGCAGCAGGAGCGACTCGTTGACCCTTTCCCCCGAACAGGCTGTGCATTTCGGCCCCTACCGGGTCTACCCCGGACAACGCCTGGTGATGGAGGCCGACCAGCCTTTGCGCCTGGGGCGGCGCGCCATGGACATCCTGTTGATCCTGCTGGAGCACGCCGGCAACGTGGTCAGCAAGCAGCAACTGATCGCCCGGGTCTGGCCCAACAGCGTGGTCGAAGACATCAACCTGCGGGTGCACATGGCCGCGTTGCGCAAGGCGCTCGGCGACGGTCAGGCCGGCCAGCGCTACATCGTCACCGTGGCTCAGCGCGGGTACAGCTTCGTCGCACCGCACTCACTGGAGCAGGCAGAGCAACCGCCAGCACCCACCGCTTGCGCACCGAGCCGGCATAACCTGCCGGTACGCCGCACGCGCATGATCGGCCGGCAGACGCTGGTCGACAACCTGATGGAGCAACTGCCCCGTCAGCACTTCATCACCCTCGTCGGCCCCGGCGGCATCGGCAAGACCACCGTGGCCTTGCGGGTCGCCGAGCAAATGATCGGTCGCTACCGGGACGGCATTCACCTGCTGGACCTGGCCCCGATCAACTGCCCGCTGATGATCAACGGCCACCTGGCGACGTTGCTCGAAGTGGCTCTGCACGACGACGAACCCATGAGCGGGCTGGCGGACTCTCTACGCGACCGCCACATGCTGCTGGTCATTGACAACTGTGAGCACCTGGTCGACGCCATTGCCCAGCTCAGCGAACAGATTCTGCGCAGTGCGCCGCACGTGCACATCCTCGCCACCAGCCGCGAGAGCCTGCGGGCCGAAGGGGAATTCGTTCAGCGTCTGGAGTCACTCGACTGCCCGCCGCCCATCGCCGTCCTCGACTGCGCCCAGGCCATGACCTTTTCCGCCTTGCAACTGTTCGTAGAGCGGGCCATGGCCAGCCATGACAGCTTTGAACTGACGGACGATGAACTGCCGCTGTTGATCGACATCTGCCACCGACTGGACGGCATTCCACTGGCCATCGAACTGGCGGCGGCGCAAGTGGGCAGCTTCGGATTGCCCGGCTTGCTGGCGCAGTTGCAAAGCAGCTTCCGGGTGTTGACCCAGCCCTGCCAGACGCCCCTGGCACGCCATCAGACCCTGCGCGCAACGTTGGACTGGAGCTTCGAGCTGCTCAATGCCTGTGAAAAGACCTGCCTGCGCCGACTGAGTGTGTTTCGCGGCGGCTTCACCCTGGAGTCGGCAGCGGCGGTGATTGTCGGCGAACACATCGAACCCCGCGAGGTGTTCGGCTCGATCACCCAACTGGTCGCCAAGTCCCTGTTGAACGTGGAGGTGGGCGACCAGGATGTTTACTACCGCCTGCTCGATACCACCCGCAGCTATGCCCTGGAAAAACTCGGGCAAACCACCGACCTGCCAGGCACTCGGGAGCGGCATGCCGAGCGCTGCCTGGCGCTGATGCAACAGGCGCAGGACGACTGGGAGAAAACCTCGACCGGCCTGTGGCTCGAACGCTATGGCCGGGCCCTGGAGGACATCCGCGCAGCCCTCGACTGGGGATTGCACGCTAAAGGGCCGCAGGCACTGGCGATACGCCTGGCCGCGACCTCCACGCCCCTGTGGCAAGAGTTGTCACTGCTCAAGGAGCACGGCGGTTATGTGCGCAAGGCGCTGGCCTTGCTGGAGCAGTCTGCCGAACCTTGCCCGCGCTTGCAGATGGCCCTCAAGCTGGCTTTGGGTAGTGCCTGTTACCACATTCAAGGAGGTTGCGCCGAAACCGTTGGCGCCTTCGTCAGCGCCAGAGCCCTGGCCAGCCGACTCAACGATGTGGCCGGTCAGTTGCGGGCGATTTCCGGGCACCTGGCGGTCAATCTCAGCTGCGGCCAATACCAGATGGCCCTGGAACAGAGCCGGCAATTCGATCGACTGGGGCTGCATGACGACGCCCTGATGTCCCTGAGCATGCATCGATTGCGGGTACTCGCCCTGCACTTCTGCGGCGACCAGCAACAGGCTGGGGAGCATGCCGAACAGGTGCTGCAACGAATGACCCACAGCGGTCATCTCAACCGCTTCACTCACGGTTTTGGCGTGCAATACGACCAGAGTGTCGCGGCACTGACCGTCCACGCGCGCATCCTCTGGCTGCAAGGCCAACCGGAACAGGCCTGGCGCGCGGCCCGGCAAGCGCTGGACATCGCGCTGCAGATCAACCACGGCACGTCGATCTGCTACACCCTGGCGCTCGCCGGCTGCCTGATCGCCCACTACAACGGCGACACCCGCAGCGCCCGCGAACTCCTGCGCCTGCTGCTGGAACAGGCGCAGAAACACTCGGTTCCACTGTTCTATCACTGGGCGCAACACTATGCGCAGGTGATCGGCGGCACCGATGTTCGGCCCACCAGCCGCCAAAGTGTCGGTTTGATCAAAGACATTATGGTCACGCTGGATACGGCATACGTCGACGATGGTTTGCTCGAACGCGCGCAAAACGGTGCGTCGGGCTGGAGTACGGCAGAGATTCTGCGGGCCAGGGCCAAGGCGCTGCTGGCAACGGATTGTCCGGTGAAAACCGCAACGGCAGAAGCCGTGCTGCTCAAGGCACTCAACGTGGCCAGGACTCAGGGTGCGCTGGCCTGGGAGTTGCGCAGCGCCACCTCGCTGGCGCAACTGTGGCAGCGTCAGGGCCGCCACCAGCAGGCGCATGAACTGCTGGCACCAGTCTACCAGCGCTTCACCGAGGGTTTTGCCACGCCAGACCTGATGACGGTTCGCCGGCTACTCGACGAGTTGCAATGCCACCTGCCCGCCTGAAAGCCAGCGCGTTTGAGTGATGTAACCCGCATAGCGCATTTCAAGGGTTCTCAACTCACCACTGAGTTCGAGTTTTTCCAGTGCGTAGGTGCGGGTGGTGTTGAGGAAGCGGTAACGGGTCACTCCACCACCCTGCTCATGGGACAGCAGTGACTTGAATGCCAGGCTTTCCAGCACCTCGATCAGCTCGGCGGCAGGCAGCCTGTCACAGCTGATCACGCCGATCGCGGCGTCCTGGGTAAACACCATTTTGAACACCGCCAGGCGCTGCAACACGGTTTGTTCCGCTGCAGTCAATCGTTCGTAACTCCAGTCCAGCGCGGCTTTGAGCGTCTGATGCCGGGGAACGGCCGTGCGACGACCCTGGGTCAGCAGCTGAAAACAGTTATCGAGTTGCGCTTGCAACCCAACCAGCGCCAATGCATCGATTTGCGCCGCGGCCAGTTCAATCGCCAGCGGCAGGCCGTCGAGGCGTCGGCAGATTTCCCGTACGGTCTTGAGGTCTTGCTCGCGCAGGGTGAACCCTTGCTGACGAGCCCGGGCACGGCTGACGAACAATTGCACCGCCGAATAGCCCATGACCTCGGCAACACTGCGCAGCGCTGCCGCCGGCGGCACCGCCAGCGGTGGCAAACGCAATACGGTTTCGCCCGACGCCTTGAGCGGCTCGCGGCTGGTGGCGAGGATCGACAGCCGCGGCATCGAATGCAGCAGCGTGTCGACCAACGTCTGGCAGCATTCGAGCAGGTGTTCGCAGTTGTCCAGCACCAACAAGACATGCCGCTGCGCCAGCGCCTCCAGCGTGGTGCCGACCTCCAGCCCAAGGGTTCGTGTTAGGTGATCGGTCACTTGCGCAGGGTCATCGATCGCCGCCAGGTCCACCAACCACACGCCGTGCCGATAGTGCGGCAACAACAGTTCGGCCACGCGCAGCGCCACGGTGGTCTTGCCGATCCCGCAAGGCCCGACCAGGGTCATGAATCGCCGTACCGGCAACTGCCGCACCAAGCTGCCGACAATCGCATCGCGCCCGGTGATCGGCGTGAGCCGCGCCGGCAAGTTGTGCAGGGGCTTTTGCAGGGTCTCACTCGGGAACGCTACGGGCTCTGGCGAATGCTGTACTGGGGCGACAAAACTGTAGCCGCGCTGGGGAATGTTGACGATGTAGCACTGGCCGTTCTGCCCGTCGCCCAAGGCACGGCGCAGGGCGGCAATGTGCACCCGCAGGTTGATCTCTTCGACCACGGAGCGCGGCCAGACCTGCGCAATCAACTCTTCCTTGCTGACCACCGAGCCTGCGTGCTCGACCAGCACCTGCAACACATCAAGGGCGCGGCCGCCCAGGCGCAGCGGTCGATCGCCCTCCAGCACCAGTCGCTGACTGAGGTGGAAAGCGTAGGGCCCGAATTGCAGCACCGCTTCGCTGTTTATATCTCTGAGGCTGTTCATGCGCTGTCACCCGCTGGAAGCCTGGCTCGGTACGTGAGTCCATCCCAGGCTCCGCACCTTCCTTGCAATGAGTCCAGCGGTATCTTGGCAGGCCTCGGTGACGGTACAACTGCCACGGGGGGAGCGTCACGGCCATTGCGGTGCGCGTGACGGACACGCGCGCTAGCTGAACTGCTCGCGGTATTGAGTCGGGGTCAGGCCAAGTTTTTCACTGAACAGAAAACGCATATGCCGCACGCTGCCGAAGCCACTCTTGAACGCCACGGTCTTGAGCGGCAACTCGGTGGTTTCCAGCAGGTTCCTGGCGCAATCGATGCGCGCGCTTTGCAGAAACTCCATCGGCGTCATGTTCACGTCCCGGGCGAACACCCTGGCGAAATGACGCAGGCTCATGTTGGCCAGACCGGCCATGCGCTCGATGCTGTAGGTTTCATCGAGATGTTCAAGCACATGGTTCTGCACCCTGGTAATAGCCGTTTCGTGAGGGGCCACCGCCGCCATCAAAGGGCTGAACTGCGCCTGCCCGCCCTGGCGTTTCATGACCACCAGCAACACCTTGGCCACGTCCTGGGCGATTTTTTTGCCATGGTCCTGGGCCACCACCGACAAGGCCAGGTCGATCCCGGCGGTGACGCCACCGGAAGTGATCAGGTTGCGGTCCTGGACGAAGATCTGATCGGTCTCGACGGTCGCCTTCGGAAAGCCCTTGATCAGCCGCTCGGTGTAGTGCCAGTGGGTGGTGACGCGATAGCCATCGAGCAATCCGGCATGCCCCAACACGAACGCCCCGGTGCAGATCGAGCCATAAGCGGCGGACCGGCTGACGTTGTGCCTGAGCCAGTCGAGCAATGGCGGATGCCTTTCGTTGTAGGCACCGGGACCACCGGGTATCAATAGCAAGTCAAAACCTTCGCAGGCCTGATCGATGTGCTGGTCAGCGTGCACGCTGACCCCGTTGGACGCCCGCAGTGCGCCGGGCTCGGTGCCAATGGTCGACAGCACATAGTGATCGTCGGGTTTCAGATAACGATTGGCGATGGAAAACACCTCCATGGGCCCGGCCATGTCGAGCAGGAGAAAGTCGGGAAACAGCACCATTGCCACGGTTTTCATGGATTGGAATTCACTGGGATCAATAGGGTCGGCACATCAATCCTTGTGGGAGCGGGCTTGCTCGCGAAGGCAGTGTGTCATTCACCATCATGTAGCCTGACACGACGCCTTCGCGAGCAAGCCCGCTCCCACAGGATTCTTGCCGTGCATTATGGCCAAGTACGACGTAAAGATCGGAAAAGAATAGCTGATTCGCACCCGGACACTGTCAACCTGATAGAGACAGTATTTCAATTTCCATCTACTTATTGCATAAACCAGTAACCATTAACCTTCTCCTCACTCGGACGAATTCACGTCCCCACAGGAGATTTCATCATGCTGACTCTTCGCAAAGCCTCGGATCGTGGCCTGGCCAATCACGGCTGGTTGAAGTCGTTCCATACCTTTTCCTTCGCCAACTATCGCAACCCGAAAGAGCAGGGTTTTTCCGACCTGTTGGTGATCAACGACGACCGCGTCGCCGCCGGCAAAGGCTTCGGCCAGCACCCGCACCGCGACATGGAGATTTTCTCCTATGTGCTTGAAGGTGCCCTGGAACACAAGGACACCCTGGGCACCGGTTCGGTGATCCGCCCCGGCGACGTGCAACTGATGAGCGCAGGCAGTGGCGTGGCCCACAGTGAGTTCAACCACTCCAGCACCCGGGCGGTGCACTTTCTGCAAATCTGGATCGTGCCCGACGTCAGCGGCGCCAAACCGCGCTATCAGCAAGAGCACTTCAGCACCCAGAAGAAACGCGGGCGCCTGCAACTGATCATCTCGCCGGACGGCGCCAAGGGTTCGCTCAAGGTGCGTCAGGATGCACGGGTGTATGCCGGCTTGATCGACGGCAAGGAAAGCGCCACCCTGGAGCTCGCCGCCAACCGCTACGCCTATGTGCACGTGGCCCGGGGCAGCGTCGAACTCAACGGTGTGTTGTTGCAGGAAGGCGACGGAGTGCGGGTTCGCGAAGAACAGGCGCTGACCTTGAGCAACGGTGTGGATGCTGAGGTATTGGTCTTTGACCTGCGCCCACAGGAACTGCCGGAAATGCCATGACAGATCCCTGCTCGCGAAGGCGTAGTGTCAGTCGCTATCAATGTTGGCTGATACACTGCTTTCGCGAGCAGGCTCGCTCCTACAGGTTACTCGCCGGTCCCGGCGAACCCCGCGACAATCTCATCGATCACCGCCCGGACCTTGGCCGTATGCCGCAGGTCCGCGTGGGTCACCAGCCAGATGTCATAGGGCAGCGGCCGCGAGCGCTCCGGCCACAACCTGACCAGCCCCTCCTTCTCCCCGATGTACACCGGAATCTCTCCGACCCCGATCCCGGCCGCAATCGAGCGACGCACCAGCAGGCTGGAACTGAGGCTCGCGACAATCCGCCCGCGTCCCACCGGTTCCGAGACCAGCGTCATGTCCTTATTGCTCTGCAAGTACGGCTGATACACCACCAGGTCATGCCCGGCGAACGCTGAGCCAGGCTCCGGCACGCCGTGGGCATCGACATAGGTTTGCGAGGCAAACAACCCCACCGGCCAGCGGGCAATGCGCCGGGCGATCAGGTCAGGGTTTTCCGGTCGGGTGTTGCGTACGGCGATGTCCGCTTCGCGTTTTGCCAGGCTGAGGATCTGTGTGGTGGCGTCCAGTTGCACCCGTACATCTGGGTGTTGCCGATGTAGGCGGGCAATCGCCGGGATCAGGAAATCAATCGCCAGGGAGTCGGTGGTGCTGACTCGAACCGTGCCGGTCAAGCGATCATCCAGGCCCTGGATCTGGCGTTCCAGTTCCAGCGCCGAATGCTCCATTTTCTCCACGGCCTTGAGTGCCGCTTCGCCTACAGCCGTCAGCGCATAACCTTCGGAAGTGCGCAGGAACAAGGTCGCACTCAATGACTTTTCCAGCGCTGTGATGCGCCGGCCGACCGTGGCCTGATCGACTCCCAACACCCGCGCAGCCCCGCGCAACGTGGATTCACGGCAAACCGCGAGAAATACCCGGGCGTCATCCCAATTCATAACGCTCTCCTGATGATGCATTTACGCATCAGAATAGCGCGTAATCGCTGCATTTACGCTTCTAGAAACCTCGATATGCTGAAGGCCTGAGTGACCTCAGGACAGCGCTCGTGCACCGTTCACCCCAGCGCCATAATCTTTCGCACACCACAGGTATAGGAAATGACACTCCCCCAGACCATGACCCTGATCGAAATCACCGAACCCGGTGGCCCTGAAGTCCTGCAACCGCGCCAGGTGCCTGTGCCTGTTGCAGGGGCCGGCGAGATTCTGATCCGTGTACATGCCGCCGGGGTCAACCGCCCCGACGCGCTGCAACGAGCCGGCCAGTACCCGATGAAACCCGGCATGAACCCGAACCCGGGGCTGGAAGTGGCCGGTGAAGTGGTGGCGATTGGCGCGGGCGTCAGCGAATTTGCGCCAGGCGACAAGGTCTGCGCCCTGACCAATGGCGGCGGGTACGCGCAATACTGCGTGGTCCCGGCCAGTCAGGCCCTGCCGATCCCCGAAGGCATGGACTGGGTGCAGGCGGCGGCCATCCCGGAAACCTACTTCACGGTCTGGGCCAATCTGTTCGGCCTTGGCGGCGCAAGCCAGGGTCAACGTGCGTTGATCCACGGCGGGACCAGCGGCATCGGCACTACCGCGTTGATGCTATGCCGCGAGCTCGGCATTCAAGCGTTCGCCACGGCCGGCAGCGACGAAAAATGCGCAGTGATCCGCGAACTGGGTGCCGAGGCGATCAATTATCGCGACCGGGACTTTGTGCAGGTCATCGCGGAAAAAACCGCGGACCAGGGCGTCAACGTGATTCTCGACATCATGGGCGGCTCGTACCTCAACAACAATGTGGCCGCCCTGGCCATGGAAGGTCGCCTGGTGATGCTCGGTTTCCTCGGTGGCGCCCATGCCAGGGATGTCGATTTGCTGGCGATCATGGCCAAACGCGCCGTCGTCACCGGCTCCCTGTTGCGCTCGCGGACCCGGGAAGAAAAAGCCGCCATAGCCCGACAACTGCACGAGCACGTATGGCCGGTGCTGAGCGCCGGTCGCTGCCTGCCGATGATCGACCGGGTTTACCCGCTTACGGAAGCGGCTCAGGCCCATGCCCGGATGGAAGCGGGCGATCACATCGGCAAGATCGTCCTGCGCGTGGATAGTTGATGGTTCAGGGCTCGCAGGATTCCTCAAGGTTGGCGACCTCTGCGCCCTGCCCCCCCTGATAACGGGCCCGATAGCGCCCGGGGCTTTCCCCGGTCCACTTCTTGAACGCCCGATGAAAAGCGCTGGGTTCCTGGAAACCCAATTGCTCAGCGATATCGCTGATGCTCGCATCGCTCTGACGCAGTTGCTCAAAGGCCACGCCACGGCGTACTTCGTCCTTGATCTCCTGGTAGGAACAGCCTTCACGCTCCAGTTTGCGGCGGAAGGTGCTGGGGCTCAGGTGCTGTTCCAGGGCAAAGGCCTGCAACGTCGGCCACTCACTGTAATGACTGCCGCGCAAGCGCTGATGAACCTGGGATGCCAGGCCATGCTGGTTACGGAAGCGGATCACCAGCCATTGCGGCGCGGTACGCAGAAACACTTTCAGCGACGCCAGGTCCTGAACCACGGGCAGGCGCAAGTAGTGGCTGGCAAATTCGATTTCGGTGCGCTCGGCACCGAAGGTCAGGTTGGGGCCCCATAGCAGGCGGTCGTCACCCAGCGACAGGCGCGAATGGCGGAAGTCCGCACGGTCAATGGGAATGCGCCGCCCGCCCAGCCAGCACAGCAGACTGATCATCAACACCAGAAAGGTTTCTTCACCAAAGCGGCTGGCATCGTTGTCCGTCGAACGGGTTTCCAGGCTGATCACCGCACGCTTGCCACGTACGGCCAGCGAGCCGCGAAAGTCGCGCAGGAACAAGCCGAAGTTGGCCAGGCACTGACGCATGGCCTTGTGCAGATCGGGTTCCTGAATCAGGGCGCGGCAAATCAGGGCGAAACTGCCCGGCGGCATGCCATGGGAGTCGAGCCCGAAAAACTCATCGTCGAGCTCGCGGATCTGGATCAGCCACAACGCCGCAAACGCGCTGGCCGGCACCCGCGCCGTGGGTTGCTGCATGACCACCGGATCAATGCCCGCCTGTTCAAGCACGGCCGTCACGCGCTGCGGTTCATCCCTCAGCCCATGGATCATTGCCTGCACGAAATAGGCGGCAACCGAGTCCTTTTCCCGCATTGGTTCGTTTCTCTCTCATCACCCGAATGGCAAAAAACATCATTGCCGTTGAACAGTTTTGGCATAGGACAACCGCCCTGCCGGCTCTAGACTCGCGGCAATAGTACGCCTTCGGCCGCCGTCGCGGCCAAGGTATCGCAGGGTTTGATCGAAGGATGGGAAGATGAATCTGCAAAACATCGGGGTGATCGGTGCGGGCACCATGGGCAACGGCATCGCGCAAGTCTGCGCCATGGCCGGTTTCAACGTGACCTTGCTCGACATATCCGAAAGCGCTTTGCAAAAAGCCGTCGCAACGGTCGGTAAAAACCTGGACCGGCAGATCGCCAAGCAAACCCTGACGCCGGAGCAGAAACAGGCGACCCTCGACAAAATCCGCATCAGCACCGATTACAGCGTCCTGGGTGACGCGCAACTGGTCATCGAAGCGGCCACGGAAAATCTCGACCTGAAACTGCGTGTGTTGCAACAGATCGCCGCGCAGGTCAGCAACGAATGCGTCATTGCCTCCAATACCTCGTCGCTGTCGATCACCCAACTCGCCGCCAGTGTCAGCCAGCCTGAGCGCTTCATCGGCCTGCATTTCTTCAACCCGGTGCCGGTAATGGGCCTGATCGAAGTCATCCGCGGCCTGCAAACCAGTGACGCGACCCACCAACTGGCGCTGGACATGGCGACCACCCTCGGCAAAACCGCAATTACCGCGGGTAACCGTCCGGGTTTCGTGGTCAACCGGATCCTGGTGCCGATGATCAATGAAGCGATCCTGGTGTTCCAGGAAGGCCTGGCCAGCGCCGAAGACATCGACGCCGGCATGCGCCTGGGCTGCAATCAGCCTATCGGCCCGTTGGCCCTGGCGGACCTTATTGGCCTGGACACCCTGTTGTCGATCCTCGAAGCCTTCTATGACGGTTTCAACGACAGCAAATATCGCCCGGCGCCGTTGCTCAAGGAAATGGTCGCCGCCGGTTACCTGGGACGCAAAACGGGGCGCGGCTTCCATGCCTATGCCTGAGCGTTGCTCGCGCTTTGCCGAGTACCGGGACAAGGTCCTGGAGCTGTTTGCCTGCAAGGGGTTCGGCCAGGTCGGCATGCGTGAGCTCGCGACGTGCCTGGGGCTCTCCCCAGGCTCGCTGTATCACCATTACCCCAGCAAACAGCATCTGCTGCTCGACCTGATCGAGGAGTTCTACGAGGAGCTGCTGGCCACCTTGGGACGTATCCAGCAAAAAGCCCCGGGCAAGCGCGACAAACTCAACAGCCTGATCCGCGCCCATCTGAATCTGCATCGGGAGATGCCCTGGCATTTCCGCCTGGTGGAGCGCGACAGCGGTTGCCTGAACGAGGAACAACAGGCTCGGGTCCGGCAATTGCGCGAGCAATACGAACGCACGTTGCTGAGGATGCTCGGCGCGAAGTCGCGTTTCAGCGAGCAAGGTCTGCTGGCCGCCGGGCATGCCATTGGCGTCCTGCTCAACAGCGCTCCCAGCTGGCTGACGCCACATGTGCTGGACGAGCAGGAACGTGATGAGCTGCTGGAGAGCATGGTCAGCGGCGCCATCGAACGCGTGCTGGCGCCGCGGCGTGCGCCGGAGGCAATAAGCCTCGCGCGTCCTATCGAAAAAACATCTAAAGAAACACAAGCACCGACAAAGATTTAGCGCTTTGCTTGTCGGCTCGACACAATCGGAATTCGCCGAAAAAACCGGCGTCCAAACCGATGTATGTACTCGAGCACCTGGAGCCGACCATGAAAATCAATCCCTACCTTATCTTCAACGGCGACTGCAAAGCTGCCTTCACGTTCTACGCGCAGTCCCTGCAAGGCAAGATCGAAGCCATGTTGACCTTCGGCGAAACGCCGGCCGCTGAGCATTGCCCCAAGGATCTGCACAACCTGATCATTCATACCCGTCTGATCGTGGGCGATCAGGCGATCATGGGATCGGACACCACACCGGATCGCCCCGTGGATAAAATGAGTGCCTGTTCGATCTCACTCAACGTCGACAGCATTGCCGAGGCCGAGCGGGTCTTCAATGCACTGGCGGACGGTGGCACAGTGCAAATGCCACTGGAGACCACGTTCTGGGCGGCGCGCTTCGGCATGCTGGTCGACCGTTTTGGTGTGTCGTGGATGGTTAACTGCGAAAAGAATCAGTGAAAGGCCTTGGTCGATCGACAGTCTTCAAGGCAAAAAAAAGCCCAACCTGAAAAGGTTGGGCGTTCTGGCAACTCCCGGCCTGTCTGCTACCGTCAACTAGCCACATGGATAGCAGCGAACCAGAGGAGCAAACCCACTATGCCGGCCCACGACCAGTCTTGGTCCACCCGTTTCAAATGCTTGCTTCTGGCCGGTGGACTGATCACCAGCCTGCTGGCCCTCAATGGTTGCGCCACTGTCGATGCACAGACCACCGCCTATGTCGGCGTAGAACATCCGGCACCTACATCGCCGGACAAGGTTGTCGTGCTGCGCTCGGAGCCTCCTCGTCCGCATGTTCGCCTGGGTGAAGTGCTGATCGACGCCAGCGTCGACCCTGCCCCGCCGATTACCGAAGTCGAACAGAAGCTGCGGGTAGAAGCCGCCAAACTCGGTGGCGACGCCGTGGTGGTCGTCTATGACCATATTCAGGCGGTGGGTGCCTATGCCAGCGGGCCGCTGTGGGCTCGCGACGTGACGACCATCGAGGGACGCAAACTCAAAGGCATCGTGATCAAGTACCAGTAGATATCTCCCCCCGGAAGACAGCGTCAACGGAGGCTGAATTTGAATGACGTGGTGATCGCCCTCATCGTTTTCGCCTGCCTGTCCGCCAGCGCACTGCTGGGCTCGTACGTGAGGGAGCGATTACCGAGCCATCACCTGAGCGATGACTCCGTGGCGGTGGTGAAGCTGGCCACGGGCCTCATCGCAACGATGTCGGCGCTGGTCCTCGGCCTGCTGGTTTCCTCTGCCAAAGGCACCTTCGATACGGCCAATGCCGAACTGGAGGGCGCGGCGGCGAAAGTGGTTCAATTCGATCGCTTGCTGGCCCGCTACGGCACCGACACCCAGGGCATCCGTACCGAGCTCAAGCACAACTACGCAGAAGTCACCCAGGTGCTCGCTTCCCGCGATCACCATCAGATTGCAAAACTCGATAGCCCCGAAATGATCCGTCGCTCCGAAGGCCTGCAACGCCAGGTCGAATCACTGACGCCCGGCAACGATGATCAGCGCTCGCTCAAAGCCAAGGCATTGCAGGACATGGACACCGTATTTGCCACCCGCTGGCTGACGCTGCTGCAGGCCAATCAATCGATTCCACCGGTGATGCTGGTGATCCTGGTGACGTGGCTGGGGATTATTTTCGGTTCGTTCGGCCTGTTTGCACCATGCAACGGCACCATTGTCGTCGTACTGCTGATGTGTGCCCTGTCGACGGGGGCAACAATCCTGCTGGTAGAGGAGCTCAATCGTCCGCTTGATGGTTTTATCTGTGTGTCGCTGGAACCCTTGGAGCACACGCTGGAGCGGTTGGGGCAGTAATTTCATTTCCTGCGGACAAAAACAAAACCCCAACTGCTTTCGCAATTGGGGTTTCGGAATTTAATCTTGACGATGACCTACTCTCACATGGGGAAACCCCACACTACCATCGGCGATGCATCGTTTCACTGCTGAGTTCGGGATGGGATCAGGTGGTTCCAACGCTCTATGGTC